>LWDI01000031.1 GCA_002083475.1 Proteobacteria bacterium SG_bin5 | reverse complement strand
CGCGCTCGCGGCGGGCGCCGGGGCGGCGGCGGGCGGGGGCGCGAAATGGGTGACGGGCGCGGCCATCGTCACCGCGCGCGCGACGCGCACCCGGCGCTCGCCATCCTCGACCTCGATTTCGGTCAGCTGGTCGAGCACCGCCGCCAATTGGCGGACCAGCTCGACGTCGATGCGCATTTCGCCGCGAGCGTCGGGCTCGCTGTCATTCGGTTCGGCCATGGCAAATCCCTGTTGAGCAGGCCCCTGTGTCAGAGCCGTACCGCCGCTTCAAGCGCCAGCTGATAGGACAGGGGGCCGAAGCCCGCAATCGTTCCACGCGCGACCGGGGCGATGAAACTCGTGTGGCGGAAGGGCTCGCGCGCGTGCGGGTTGGACAGATGCACCTCGATCACCGGCGTTTCGATCGCCTTCACCGCGTCGTGCAGCGCGACCGAGCTGTGGGTGAAACCGCCGGGGTTCAGGATCACCGCCCGCGCGGCCACCGCCTGGGCCTCGTGCAGCCAATCGATCAAATGGCCCTCGTGGTTCGATTGGCGCAGATCGATCTCGACGCCCAGCGCGCGCGCGCGGTCTTCGAGTTCGGCGGCGATCTCGTCGAGCGTCGCCGCCCCGTAGATTTGCGGTTCGCGCAGGCCCAGCAGGTTCAGATTGGGACCGTTGAGCACATAGACCACGCTCATCGCATTCTCTCCCCTGGTAAAACGCCCTGTTAGGCCAAGTGGCGCGCGAGGCGAAGGCCCGATCGGCGCGGTTTCGCGGCAACGCGGCATTAACGCCTGGCTGCCACAGCGGGGGCGCAACAAACCGGGAGATACCTATGTTCAGCTTCGTCCTCGCCCTCGCCGCCACCGGCGCGCTCGCCGATCAGCCGATCAAGCCCGAGCAAGTCGGCGCGACCGTGATCGAATTGTCGATCAGCGCGACCGGCAAGGTCGAGAAGTGCCGCGCGGTCGTCTCGAGCGGCGATGCCAAACTCGACGGCAAGGCGTGCACCTTGTTCCTCGAGACGCAATATCAGCCGAGCAAGGACGAGCAGGGCAAGCCGGTCGCGAGCGTCGAGCGCATCAGCCTCGCCTGGGCGCAGAACTAACGCTCCAAGGCGCGATACCCCCTCTCCGACCGGGGAGGGGGCGGTCGCGCGGCAAGGCCAGGCGCGCGTTTTGGTTTGAAGCGTCGCCGCGCAGCCCCTAGATCGCCGGCCATGGACCAACATGTCGATGGCACGATCACCCTCACCGTCAATGGCGAGCATCGCCGCGTGCGCGCCGGGCTCACCCTCGCCGAGCTCGCGCTGGAGCTGGGTCTGGTGCCCGAAAAAGTCGCGGTCGAACGCAATTTGGAAGTCGTCCCGCGCTCGACGCTGGCGCAAGTGCGCGTCGCCGATGGCGATGCGATCGAAATCGTTCATTTCGTGGGCGGCGGCGATCATGCCCCGCTCGGCGAGGATCGCTGGCAGGTCGCCGGGCACGGCTTCCGCTCGCGGCTGATCGTCGGCACGGGCAAATACAAGGATTTCGCGCAGAACGCCGCCGCCGTCGAAGCCTCGGGCGCCGAGATCGTGACGGTCGCGGTGCGGCGGGTGAACGTCAGCGACCCGAAGGCGCCGATGCTCACCGATTATATCGATCCCAAGAAGATCACTTATCTGCCCAACACCGCCGGCTGCTTCACCGCCGAGGAGGCGATCCGCACTTTGCGCCTGGCGCGCGAGGCGGGGGGCTGGGATTTGGTGAAGCTGGAAGTGCTGGGCGAGGCCAAGACGCTTTACCCCGACATGGTCGAGACGCTGCGCGCGACCGAGGTGCTCGCCAAGGAAGGCTTCAAGCCGATGGTCTATTGCGTCGACGATCCGATCGCCGCCAAGCGGCTGGAGGATGCGGGCGCGGTCGCGATCATGCCCTTGGGCGCGCCGATCGGATCGGGCTTGGGCATTCAGAACCGGGTGACGATCCGGCTGATCGTGGAAGGCGCCAAGGTGCCGGTGCTGGTCGATGCGGGCGTCGGCACCGCCTCCGACGCGGCGGTGGCGATGGAACTCGGCTGCGACGGCGTGCTGATGAACACCGCGATCGCCGAGGCGCGCGACCCGATCCGCATGGCGCGCGCGATGAAGGCGGCGGTCGAAGCGGGGCGGCTCGCTTATCTGGCGGGCCGGATGGGGCAGCGGCGCTATGCCGATCCGTCGAGCCCCTTGGCGGGGCTGATCTGAGGCCGCGACGCAAGGGCCTGATTTCATCGAGACGAGCGGCTCACCGGCCTCACCCGCCAACCCTTCGCCGGGGAAGAACCGTCAATCGCAACGGTTGAAGCCGCCGCTCCTTCTCATCTCGTGGCCGCGCCCCTATGTACCGCGTCCGGGCGGCCGAAGGATGGAGCGAAACATGCGCCGTTGGTCCGCGCCCTTGATGCTTGCCCTGTTGATCGCCGGTTGTGGCGAGGCGCCCAAGGCGGCGTCCAAACCCGCCGCCAATGCTACCGCCGATGCCACCGCCGCCGCCGAGACCCAGCCCCGCGACCTGACGCTGAAGGCCGCCGACGGCGCGCAAGTCTTCGCGCGCTATTATCCCGCCACGCGCCCCAAGGCGCTGCTGCTGCTGTTCCATCAGGCGGGGGCGAGCAAGGACGAATATGCGCCGATCGCCCCGCGCCTCGCCGCCGATGGCTATGCCGCGCTCGCGGTCGACGCGCGCGCGGGGGGCGATTTGTTCGGTCCCAACCAGACCGTGCAAGCGCTCGGTCATGCCGGCGACTATGCCGAGGCGCGCCAGGATTTGCAGGCGGCGATCGATTGGGCGCAGGGCCAGAAACTCCCCGTGTTCCTGTGGGGCAGCAGCTATTCCTCCGCGCTCGTCTTCCCGCTCGCGGCCGCCAACAAGGGCAAGGTCGCGGGCGTGCTCGCTTTCTCGCCCAACGAATATCTGGGGAGCGGCGATCCGGTGAAGACGGCGGCCGGGCGGCTCGACGTGCCCGTCTTCGTCACCGCCGCCAACGATGCCGAGGAAGTGAGCGGCGCCCAGGCGATCATCGGCGGCATGGCCCCCGGGCGCGCGACCTTCTACAAGCCCGAAGCCGGCGTCCACGGCGCCTCGACCTTGCGCGAAGACCGCAACCCCAAGGGCTGGCGCGCCAATTTCGCCGCGGTCGAAGCCTGGCTGAAGAAGGCGGTTTCCTAGGCGGAACCACGGCCCGCCTCGCCCGTTCGCTTCCCTGTAAAAAGGAGACCGACGATGGGTGAATTGGGTGACAAGATCAAAGGCAATCTGAACGAGATGGCCGGCAAGGTGAAGCAGCTGAGCGACGATCCCAAGACCAAGGCCGAAGGCGAAGCGCAGGAAGCCCAGGGCAAGGCCGAGCAGCTGAAGGGCAAGGTGAAGGGCGTGCTCGGCGACGATATTTGAGCGCGCTCACGGCGGCGAATACGGCGTGTGGTTACAGATCGACGTCGCCCCGGCGAAAGCCGGGGCTCGGCTGGCTTTCGACCGTGGAAGCAAGAAGCCGGGCCCCGGATCAAGTCCGGGGCGACGGTTATGTTCGATCGCGGGCTGCTGTCATCATCATCACCCCGGAGTCGATCCGGGGTGATTTTCATTTGATCGACGGTCAGCGCGTCAGGCCAACGCCGCTTTCGCTCGAAACGGCTGCCACGCCGCTTCCTCGCGGCGGCGTTTCAAATAAGTGTCGAGCCCGATCTGCGCGCCGATCAACATATAGACGAAGGGCTGGAAAGCGATCCCCACGAACGCGCCGCCGAGCAGATAGATGAGATGCGCCGTCTGCAGCGCGCTCGCGAGTTGGCCCGCCCATAAAGTCTCCGCGTCGCCGCGCAAATAGCGCCAGCGCAACACCTCCATCCGCACCACGCCGATCAAATTGATCAGCAGCCACAAAGCGAGCCCGGGATAGCCTTGCTCGCCGAGCATTTCGAAATAGCTGCTGTGATAGGCGCGCGATTTATCGACTTCCAATTCGCGCTTGATCTTTTGATTATTGCGATCGCCCTCGACGACGACGATGTCGTAGCGGACGTGGTTGCCGCGATAGGCCTCGAACCCGCCGCCGAAGGGGTGAGTCTTGGCGTAATCGATCGTCCATTGCCACACCGCGACCCGGGTCGAGGCCGAGCTGTCGCCCTTATAGGTGCGGATCGTGTCCATCCGCGCGAGGAAGCTCGCCGGCAGAAACGGCAGCGCCACCACCGGCGCGGCGACGATCAGCGCCAAATACAGCAGCCGGCGCTTGGCATCGCGCAGCATCAGCAGCGCGAGCAGGCCGATGCACAGCAAGCCGGTGCGCGCCGAGGTGCCGACCGGGATCAACAGGCAGGCGAACATCAAGGCATAGCAAAAGGCCTTCACCCGCCAATCGGGCTTGAAGATCGTGCCGTGGCGGGTGAACCACAGGATCAGCGGGATGATGCAGATCGCAACGGTCGAAATGATCGAGCCTTCGTAAAGCCCCGAATTGTTCGAGACCATCAGGTTCAATTCGCCATAGCCGCCGCCCGAGGCCAGGGTCTTGATCCCGCCGACGATGATGATCGAACTCGCCGACAGGATCATGAACGACAGCAGCGCCTCGATCCTGAGCTTAGTGCGCAGCGTCAGCGGCAGGAAGATCGCGAAGGCGAGCGCTTTCCACACCCATTCCCATTTGCCGAGCGCGTCCACCGGAAAGTCCGCGCTCAGCGTCGTCGCGCCGCAATAGAGCAGCAGCAACAGCATCAGCCCCTGGCGCGGCGCCAGGCGGACGTCACGCTTGTCGTCGAACAACAGCCATCCGCCGACCGCGAGCGCGACCGCGATCAGCGAGATCGGCACCGAATTGAGCAGCAAATAGGTCAGTCGCTGCGGCGAGACGATGTCGATATAGACATAGGTCAGCACGAACAGGAACGGGCGGCGAAAGCCGAGCCCGAACAGCGCGCCCAGAAAAGCGATGAAGGCGAGATCACGCACCGGGCTCGTCCCGCTTGCGATCGCGCGCGCGCGGCTCGCGATCGAGATCGCGGCGGCGGAGCAGCAGCAGCGCCGCGAGCAGCATCAGCCCGTGCGACAGGCCGAGCGCGAAATTGTCGATCATCGGCCGCTCCCTTTCCAGGCCAAGGCTGTAAAGGCCGCGCGTTATCGCCGCGTTAAATACGCGCGTGGCATGGCCGCGCCATGCGTATCCTGCACCTGCTCGATCACGGCTTGCCGCTCCACAGCGGCTATACCTTCCGCACCCGCGCGATCCTGAAGGCGATGCAGGCGCGCGGCTGGCAGGTGGCGGCGGTCACCGGGGCGCGCCAGGGCAAAAGCGCGACCGAGTTCGAGACGATCGACGGCATCGATTTCTGGCGCACCGCGCCGCCGCCGCGCCGCCCGAGCCCCTGGAGCGAATGGCGCGAGGTGCGTGCCCATGCCGCGCGCGCGGCGCAAGCGATCGCGGCGTTCCGGCCCGATATTCTGCATGCCCATTCGCCGGTGCTGACGGCGCTCGCCGGGCTCGAGCTGCGCCGCCGCTTCGGCGTGCCGCTCGTCTATGAAATCCGCGCCTTTTGGGAGGATGCCCGCGTCGGCAATGGCGAGGGGCGCGAGGGATCGCCGCGCTATCGCCTGACGCGCGCGCTGGAGAGCTATGCGGTGCGCCGCGCCGATGCGGTCGCGGTGATTTGCGAGGGGCTGCGCGGCGATCTGGTCGCGCGCGGGGTTTCGCCCGAGCAGATCATCGTCTCGCCCAATGGGGTCGACCTCGCCCTGTTCGGCGCGCCGCCGCCGCCCGATATGGCGCTCGCCGCCGAACTCGGCCTGGCGGGGGCGGAGACGATCGGCTTCATCGGCAGCTTTTATGATTACGAAGGGCTCGACGATCTGATCGCGGCGATGCCCGCGCTCGTCGCCGCGCGGCCGCGCGCGCGGCTGCTGCTGGTGGGCGGCGGGCCGATGGAGGGCGCCCTGCGCGCCCAGGCTGAGGCCTCGCCCGCCGCCGGTGCGATCCGTTTCGTCGGGCGCGTGCCGCATGCCGAGGTCGAGCGCTATTATGCCCTGATCGACGTGCTCGCTTATCCGCGCAAGAAGATGCGGCTGACCGATCTCGTCACGCCCTTGAAGCCGCTCGAGGCGATGGCGCAGCGCCGCCTGGTCGCGGCTTCCGACGTCGGCGGGCACCGCGAGCTGATCGAACAGGGGGTGACGGGGACCTTGTTCCCGCCCGGCGATCCGGCGACGATGGCGGCGGCGCTCGCGGCCTTGCTCGGCGATCGCGCGGGGTGGGAAGCGCGCCGCGCGGCCGGGCGGAAGTCCGTTGAAAATGAGCGTAATTGGGCGGTAAATGTCGGGCGTTACGCGCCTATTTACCAAAAGCTAAGCGATCGGCGCGATAGGATGCGCGCATGGACCGGTTCTTTCGCCGCCAACGCCTGAGTTTCGCGCTCGCCCCCACCGCCGGGCTGGTGCTCGGCGTGCTGACCGCCGCGACCTTCCTGCTGCTGCCGATCGACCGGCTCGAGGCGCTGGTGCTGGCGAGCGGCATCCCGGCGGTGATCGCCGCCGCCGAGCCGCCCTTGGGCTTCACCGCGCGGCTGGCGATCGCCTTGTTTTCGGGGCTGTTCCTGGGCGGGGTGCTGTGGTTCGCGCTGTTCCTGGCGCTGGGCGGGCGCACGCTCGCCTTTGGGCCGGAGGAAGAATTGGCCGACCCCGCCGTCCCCGTGCTCCGCCG
Source organism: Proteobacteria bacterium SG_bin5 (assembly GCA_002083475.1). Taxonomy (GTDB): domain Bacteria; phylum Pseudomonadota; class Alphaproteobacteria; order Sphingomonadales; family Sphingomonadaceae; genus Sphingomonas. Next base: position 3,061 of record LWDI01000031.1, on the reverse strand, counting down.
CGCCGACGCGCATCCCGACGCGCCGCCGCGCGCGCCCTTGCTCGCGACGCGCGAGCTCGGCACGCCGTTTCTGGAGGTGCGCGCCCAGGCCGCCAAGCCCGCGCCGGCGCCCGAGCGGCCGCTCCCCGCCGATCTCGATCAGCCGCTCGCCGCTTATGATCCCGAGGCCTTCGCCGGCGCGCGGCGCTTCGGCCCGGGCGAGCGCATCGCGACCTTCGATCTGCCCGTGCCGCCGCCGAGCGCCCCGCCGCCACCACGCGAGGCGCCGCCGCGCGATACCGAGGCGACGATCAGCGCCCTGCTCGCGCGACTCGAACGCGGCGTGGTCGACCGCCAGGCGCGCGCCGAGCCTCGCCGCTAGCACTTTCGTTTCACCACCTTACCGTTTTTGCTGGGCTCGTCGAAGCACCGTCCTTCTTGTCGACCGTCGTTGAGAAGTACGGCCCTTCGATGAGCTCAGGGCGAACGGTTCATGGTCGACGCCCGGCGCGCCGAACATCGGTTCCCGTTCGGCTCTCCCCCTCAACCCCACGCCCGCGCGATCGTCACCAGGCTCGTCGCGGTCAGCAGCGCGCCGACCAGCGCCATCAGCGGGCGCGCCGGCACGCGCTTGGCGAGCACCCCGCCGAGCGGCGCGGCGAGCAGCCCGCCGATCAAAATCCCCAGCGCCGCGAGCGTGAACGCCGCCGCCCCCATCGTCACCAAGAACGTCGCCGAGACGGTTGCGGTGAGGAAAAACTCGGCGGTATTCACGGTGCCGATCGCGCGGCGCGGATCGGCGCCCTGGAGCAGCAAATTGGAGGTGACGATCGGCCCCCAACCGCCGCCGCCCGCCGCGTCGAGAAAGCCGCCGATCAACCCCAGGGGCGCGATCACGCGCGGCGCGCGCGGCTCGGGCGTGCCACGCCACGCGCGCCACAGCAGATACAGCCCGACCCCGGCGAGATAGGCCATCACGAACGGCCGCGCGACCGAGGCGTCGATGCTCACGATCAGCCCCGCGCCGAGCACCCCGCCCGCGATCCCCGGCAGCACCAGCCGGCGCAGCAGCCGCCAATCGACGTTGCGATGCGCGATATGGCTCGCGCCCGAGGCGGCGGTGGTGAACGCCTCGACCGCATGAATGCTCGCGGAGGCGGCGGCGGGCGATACGCCGAGCAGGCTGACGAGCAACGTCGAATTGATGAGCCCGAACGCCATGCCGAGCGCGCCATCGACGAGCTGCGCGCAGAAACCGACCGCGACGAAAGGCAGAATGTCCCAAGCCATGCCGCATCATCCTGCCCGTTCGCGCGGCGATAAGCCATCAAAGCTTGGGCGAACCCAAGCCGCGCTTGGGACGAGGGCGCCGGGGCACGCCGGGCCGGGGCATGGAAGTCGTGCGCCTAATCGCCTAGATAGTCGGCGACCGAGGTGAAAGGGATAATGAATGGTGCGGCGGCTGATCGCCTATCTCGATTCGATCAAGGCGCGCGATCCGGCGCCGCGATCGCGTTGGGAGATTTTGCTTTACCCCGGCGTCCACGCGCTTGCCTGGCACCGGCTGGCCCACGCGCTGTTCCGCGCGCGGCTGTATTTCCTCGCGCGCGCGGTCAATCACCTTGCGCGCTTCCTCACGACGATCGACATTCATCCCGGCGCCGTGATTGGGCGTAACTTCTTCATCGACCATGGCTTCACCGTGATCGGCGAGACCGCCGAGATCGGGGACAATGTGACGATCTATCAATGCGTGACGCTGGGCGGCACCAGCCCCGATAATGGCGTGGCGGGCAAGCGCCACCCGACGCTCGAGGACGGGGTGATCATCGGCTCGGGCGCGCAAGTGCTGGGGCCGATCAGCGTCGGCGCCGGCGCGCGCGTCGGCGCCAATGCGGTGGTGACCAAGGACGTGCCGCCGGGCGCGGTGATGGTCGGCATCCCCGCGCGCCCGACGATGATCGAGGGCGGCAAGAGCGAGAAGCGCTTCGTTCCCTATGGCACGCCGTGCAAGGAATTGTTCGATCCCGAAACGCAGAAGATCGAGCATTTGCGCTGCGAGGTGGAGGCATTGAAGGCGCAGCTCGCGCGGTTGCTCGCCGAGCGCGGCGAGGATCCCGAGGCGGTGCGCGACCACGGTTGATGGGCATCGTCACGCCCTTTCCCTCGGGCGGCGGGCGGCCGCCGCTGCAAATCGGCTTCGATCGCGCCGAGCTGACGCGCATCCTCGATCTCTATGGGCGGATGGTGGCGGCGGGCCAGTGGCGCGATTATGCGATCGAGCTGGGGCGCGAGGCGGCGGTGTTCGCCGCTTTCCGCCGCGCCGCCGAACGCCCCGAATGTCGCATCGAAAAACGCCCCGCGCTGCGCCAGCGCCAGGGCCAATGGGCGCTGATCGGCGAGGGCGGGGCGGTGTTGAAGCGCGGGCACGAGCTCGGCCCCGTGCTCGCGCCGGTCGAGCGGCGGCTGCTCAAGCTGGTCGCGGACTAAGCGCGGGGCGATCCCCCCGGGGGCACCGCGGCGCACGATCCGAACAACGGTCGCGCCCGCTACCATGCAAAATTGCAAGACCGCGCAAATTCGGCCACGGCCGCGCAGGATCGGCAACGCATCGATGCCGTGCTTCTACCATATCGGCGGCATCGGAGCGGTGCCCGCCGCGCGGCGCCGCCCCCGAAACAAACGCCCCTTGGGGAGTATGCCGATGCTATCCGCTTCGCCTATCGCCGCCACCCAACCCCCCGCCGACGCGCTCGCGCTTTATCGGCCCGTCGCCGACGCCATCGCGCGCCTTTTCCACCCCCATCTCGAAGTGGTGCTGCATGACGTGCGCGCCGGCCGGGTGGATTATGTCGCCAATGCCCGTTCGGCGCTGCGCCCCGGGGATTGCTCGACGCTCTGCGCCTCCGCGCGCGCGCCGCGCGACGCCGAGGCGCGGCCGCGGTCGCTGACCTTGCCTTTGCCCGATGCCGAAGCGCCGCTGGCGATGCTGGCGATCAATCACATCGACGCGCTGCCGCTCGACGGCGCGCTCGAGGCGCGGCTGCGCGCGGCGGTGGCGATGCCGGCGCCGGCCGCGCCC
>LWDI01000030.1:16937-17556 GCA_002083475.1 Proteobacteria bacterium SG_bin5 | reverse complement strand
TCGGCCTGGCGATCGCGCGCGGCGATCGGCTGATGCTGCTCGTCACCGGCCGCCCGCCGCGCCCCGAAAGCGAGCGGCCGCACGCGCGCGGGCGCATCCGCGCGGCGGTCGGCGATTGGCTCGCCGCCTCGCGCCACGCCGCGCGCATCGCCGCGGTGCGCCCCGCGCATCCGCGCCACGGCGGTGCCGGCGCGCTCTATTTGGTGCTCAGGCGGTCCAGGGGGACGAAATCTTAACCTGTTTAAGGCACCTGGGGCGCAACAAGCAGAGCGCATAAGGCACTGTGCTTGGGAAGGTTTTTGCCGCTCGATGAATGGTGGGTCCCTCAAAAGCCGGGCAATCATGTTCGCGCTCTGCGCAGGGCTCGTGGCGTTCGTCCTGGCGCTGGCGGCGACTTTCGACGGCGGGCTCGACCGGGCGAGCGTCGCCCGCGCGTTGATCCCCGCCCTGGTCTGCGCGACCTTCTGCTGGGCCTCGGCGCAGCGCCAAGTGGCGAGCGTCGCCGAGGCGATCGACGCCGCGATCGCGCGGCTCGAACGCGCGGCGCACGGCGATCTCGATTCACCGCTCCCCCGGATCGTCGGCGATCGCGTGCCCAAGCTCAGCAACGCGATCGACG
>LWDI01000030.1:494-16910 GCA_002083475.1 Proteobacteria bacterium SG_bin5 | reverse complement strand
AGCGTCCACCGGCTGGCGATGTTCGATCCGGTGACCGGCTTGCCCAACCGCACCCATTTCCGCCGCGGCGCCGAGCGGCTGCTCACCGACATGCCCGCCGATCAGCGCGCGGCGCTGTTGTTCGTCGATCTCGATCGGTTCAAGTCGGTCAACGACACGCTCGGCCATGCGGTGGGCGACATGTTGCTCGCGATGGTCGCCAACCGGCTGCGCGCGGTCGCCGAACGCTTCACTGCGACCGATCAGGCATCGCCGCTGCTCGGCCGGCTCGCGGGCGACGAATTCACGCTGTTCCTGCCCGAACTCGCCGACAAGGCCGCCGCCGAACGCATCGCGCGCGGGGTGTTGTTCGCGCTCTCCGAAAGTTTCGAACTCGCCGATCACGACGTCGCGATCGGCGCTTCGATCGGCATCGCCTGGCGCCCTGAACATGGCGCGACGCTCACCGAGTTGATGCGCGCCGCCGATGCCGCGATGTACGAGGCCAAGGCGCGCGGCCGCGGCCGGGTCGAGCTGTTCAGCGATCGGCTGGCGAGCGAACTCGCCGAGCGCGCGCAATTGGAGGCCGATCTGCGCGAGGCGATCGACCGCCGCCAATTCACGCTCGCTTTCCAACCGCAAGTCGCGATCGCGACCGGCCAGATCGTCGCCGCCGAGGCGCTGCTGCGCTGGCAGCACCCACGGCTGGGGCTGACGCTGCCGGGCAGTTTCATCAAGCGCGCCGAGGAAACCGGGCTGATCGTCGAGATCGGCGAATGGGTGATCGAGACGATCGCCGAGACGATCGCGCGCTGGGGGCGGATGGGCATCGAGCAGCGGCTCGCGATCAACATCTCCGCGCGCCAGCTCGATCAGGCGCAGTTCTTCCACCAATTGCGCGCGGCGATGCACGCCGCCTCGGCCCCCGCGCGGCTGCTCGAACTCGAGATCACCGAGACGCTCGCGATGCATTGCGGCGAGGAAACGCTCGCCGCGATCACCGCGCTGCGCGAGGACGGCGCGAAAATCGCGATCGACGATTTCGGCACCGGCTATTCGAACCTCGCGCGGCTGAGCGCCTTGCCGGTCGACCGGGTGAAGCTCGACCGCAGCCTGATCGAGCCGATCACCGAACGCCCGCAAGCGCGCGCGATCGTGCAGGCGATGATCGGGCTGATCCATGGTCTCGGCTGCGAGGCGGTCGCCGAGGGCATCGAGACGCTCGACCAGGCCGAGATGCTGCGCGTGATCGGCTGCGACGTGATCCAGGGCTATGCGATCGCCCGCCCGATGCCCGAGGAAGCGTTCATCGCCTGGAGCCAAGGCGCGCGCCGCTGGGCGGAGGCGGGCTAGGGCTTTTGCCGGGCAGGTGGATTCCGCGGCGGGCTAGAGAAGCTCGATAATTCCGTCAAACCGCCACGAAACGCGGATCGAGGCGCGCCGGCGGAAGGCGAGGAGATCGCCGGGCAACGCGGCTAGGACCAAGGGCCGCGATCGATTTTCGGATTAGCGCCGACTAATGCTCAATCCCGCCGCGCGTCCGCCAGCGCTTCCTCGGTCACCGGATAGCCCAGGCCCTCGGGAATGCGCAGATAATCGATCCCGTCGCGGCGTTCGATCCAGGGCGTGATCGTCTCGATCGGATGCGCGCGCGCGTCGGCGAGCGCTTCGGCGAAGCTCGCGAAGCGCGCGAGGCGTTCGAGGTTGCGGCGGGTGGGGAAAATCAGGCTCGCGCGGCCGCCTTCCGCCTCGGCGAGGATGTCGCGCGCGCGGCCCCAAAAGGCGCGGACGCTCTCGCCGCCATCGGCCTCGACGCGCGCATCCTCGGGCGCGGGGGCGATGAAGAAATGCGTGTCGAAAATGCGCATGTTGGCATGGCGCGGGCACCAGCGCGCGAAGGGGGTGAGCGCGTCGAGCGTAAGGCTCAGCCCATGCTCGGCGAGCAGCGCGCCGAACGGGGCGCCGCCATGGAGCCGATCACGCAACCGCGCGATCAGCGCCGCGTCGGGCACGGGGGCGAGGCCGAGCGCGACGCCCGCCTCCTCGAGCAATTCGCGCAGCGCCGCCACCCGCGCGGCGCCGAGCGGATCGCCGGGCGCGAGGCGGAGCGCGAGCGCCTCGTCCTCGGGATCGATCCGCCCGCCGGGGAAGACCAGCGCCCCGCCCGCGAAGGCCATCGCCCGCGCGCGTTCGACCATCAGCAGTTCGGGCGCGCCTTCGGCCTCGCGGAACAGGATCAGCGTCGCGGCGGGGATGGGCTCGGTCACGCCCGCGATCATGCGCGCGGCCGCGGTGAGGGGCAAGGTCAGGCGATGACGTTCAGGATCGCCACGAAGAACAGGCTGCTCGCGATCAGCGCGCTCAGCAGCAGCGCGACCGTGCGCCACGCCGCGCTGAACCGCCCGATGCGATAAGCACCGCGCAGCTGTTTATAGATATGGAGCGGCGGGCCGAGCACGACCGCCGTCGCGATCACCGGTCCCGGCACCCCGACCGCGGCGAGCAGGCTGAGCGCGACCACCCCCAAGGTCATCGCCGAGAGCGAATAAATGGCGAAAATCGCATGATCATAGGGGCCAACGTCGCGTCGCCAAAAGAACAATAGCCAGATGAAGGGCAGTGAGATCGGCACCAGCATCCAGCTGTATTTATACGCGCTGGACTGCAGCTTGTAGAAAAACAGCTTGGGATTCTCGGCCGCTTTCTTGATCCGCTTGTCGAGATCGCTGCTGCCGGTGTGGATCTGCAAATTGCCTTTGCTCATGCCATCCTTGAAGCCCTGCTCGAAATCACCGCCGCCGACGAGGTTGATCGCGGTTTTCAACCCGTCGATCTCCTCCTCGATCTTGTCGCCCTGGCGATCGAGCGCTTCCGCGCGCGCCTCCACCGTGCGGCTATCCTGGCCAGTCGAATCGAGCCGTTCGACCTGTTGTTCGAGCGTCTTCTGCTCGGCGCGCGTCGCCGCGAGCCGCGCTTGTTCGGTGGCGAGCTTCTTGCGCAAATTGGGAAGCGGCTCGCCGATATGCCCGTTCACTTCCTTGTCGCTCACCCCGGGCGAAACGATGCCGCCCACGGTCTCGAAGGTCGCGACCATCAGGAAGACCGAGAAGAGGAACAGCGCGAGCGGCGAGACGAATTTCACCCGTTCGCCCGCGATATAGCGCCGCGTCAGGCTGCCGGGCTTGGTGAAGAGCAGGGGCAGGGTCGTCCAGATCTTGCCCTCGAAATGATAGACGCCGTGGAGCACGTCATGGACGATCGACCAAAGCGTGCGGTGGAGATGCGCGGCCTGGCCGCAGGCGTGGCAGAAGTCGCCCTGGAGCGTGGCTTGGCAATTGAGGCAGCGGCCATGGCCATGCGCCTCGCCATGGGCGGCGTGGCCGCCCGTATCGAAGGCGTGGCCGATCAAGGTGCCGGTCGCGACATCGCCGGCGGCTTCGAATCCCGCTTGCATGGCGCAACGAAATAGCAGCTTCGCGGGGGGCGGGCGACAGTTACTTGTGCGCGCCGCCGGGGGTGCTAGCCAGGGGCGATGGACCCCAGCGCGATCATCGCCGAGCTCGCCACGCGCGCCCGCGACGCCAGCCGCCAACTCGCGCGGCTGCCGAGCGAAGCCAAGCGCGCCGGCTTGCGCGCGGCGGCGGCCGAAGTGCGCGCGCGCTCGGGCGACATCCTCGGCGCCAATGCCGAGGATATGGCGCGCGCCGCCGCGCTCACGCCGGCGCTCGGCGATCGGCTGCGGCTCGATCCCGCGCGGCTCGAAGGCGTGGCGGCGGCGATCGAGGCGGTGGCGGGGCTCGACGATCCGGTCGGCGCGCTGATCGACCAGCGGGTCGCGCCGAGCGGGATCGCGCTCGAACGCGTGCGCGTGCCGATCGGGGTGATCGGCATCATCTACGAAAGCCGCCCCAATGTGACCACGGACGCGGCGGCGCTGTGCGTGATGGCGGGCAATGCGGCCATCCTGCGCGGCGGATCGGAGGCGCAGGCGAGCAACGCCGCGCTCCACGCCGCTTTCGTCGCGGGGCTCCGGAAAGCGGGGCTGCCCGAGGCGGCGGTCGAGCGCGTGCCGTCGAGCGACCGCGCCTTGGTCGGGGCGATGCTCGCGGCGGCGGGGGCGATCGACCTGATCGTCCCGCGCGGCGGCAAGAGCCTGGTCGCGCGCGTCCAGGCCGAGGCGCGGGTGCCGGTGCTCGCGCATCTCGACGGGGTGAACCATGTCTTCGTCCATGCCTCCGCCACGCCCGCCATGGCCGAGGCGATCGCGGCCAACGCCAAGCTGCGCCGCCCGGGGATTTGTGGGGCGATGGAGACGCTGCTGATCGACCGCGCCTATCTCGCCGCCCCCGCCTTGCTCGCCGCCTTGCGCGCGGGGGGCTGCGCGTTGCGCGGCGACGCGGGGGTTCGCGCGCTCGACCCGCAAGTGGCGCCGGCGACGCCCAAGGATTGGGACAGCGAATATCTGGCGCCGATCGCCTCGGTCGCGCTGGTCGAGGGGCTCGACGGCGCGCTCGCGCATATCGCCCGCCACGGCTCGGGCCATACCGAGGCGATCGTCGCCGAGGACGCCGCCGTCGCCGAGCGTTTCTTGGCGGAAGTCGACGCCGCGATCGTGCTGTGGAACGCATCGACCCAATTCGCTGATGGCGGCGAGTTCGGGCTGGGCGCCGAAATCGGCATCGCGACCGGGCGGCTGCACGCGCGCGGGCCGGTCGCGCTGGAGGGGCTCACCACTTATAAATGGGTCGGGCGCGGGCGCGGGCAGACGCGGGCTTGAAGCACGGGTCGCTTGCGTATACATCCGAATACATGAGCAAGACCTCGGTCATCACCGCCCGGCTCGACGCCGACACGCTCGCCGCGCTCGATGCGCTCGCCGAAAAGCGCGAGCGCAGCCGCGCCTGGCTCGTCGCCAAGGCGATCAAGCGCTTCGTCGAGGAAGAAACCGCCTTCGACGCTTTCCTGCAGCAAGGCGAGGACGATATCGCGCGGGGGGATTTCCTGACTCATGAGGAATTGGTCGCCGAGATCGAGGCGATGCGGCCCAAGAAGCACGCGGCTTGAGGCAACTCGTCTGGTCGCGCGCCGCGCGTAATGACCTATTCGATATCGCCGCTTATTATCGCGGCCTCGACCGCGATCTCGAGTTTTTGATGCTCGAGCGTGTCGAAACCGCGCCGCTCGTGTTGCTCGATTTCCCTGATCTGGGGTCACCCACGCGCCATCCGACCATCCGCAAATGGCGGGTCGCCGACACGCCTTTCCTGCTCTTCTACCGCCCGGCCAGGCATCAAATCGAAGTGCGGCGCGTGGTGCATCATGCCCGCGACTGGTCGATCGAGCCATGAGGCGCATCGGCCTGCTCGGCGGCTCGTTCAATCCCGCGCATCAGGGGCATCGCGCGATCAGCATGGCCGCGCATACCGCGCTCGATCTCGACGAAGTGTGGTGGATGGTCTCGCCCGGCAACCCGCTCAAGGCGGGGCGGCCCGATATGGCGCCGCTCAACGTGCGGCTCGCCTCGGCGCGGCGGATGGCGCGCGCGGCGCCGATCCGCGTGACCGACATCGAATGCCGGCTCGGCACGCGCTACACGGTCGATAGCATCGACAAGCTCACCCAGCTTTACACCCGCCACCGCTTCATCTGGTTGATGGGGGCGGATAATCTCGCCCAGTTCCACGAATGGCGCGGCTGGCGGCGGATCGCCCAGCGCGTGCCCATTGCGGTGATCGCCCGCCCGGGTTATGATGCCGCTGCCCGCGCGGCCCCCGCGATGGGCTGGTTGCGGCGCTTCGTCCACCCCGCATACCAGGCTCGACAATGGACGCGGTGGAGCTTGCCGGCGCTCGTGCTGTTGCGCTTTCGCCCTGATGATACCTCCGCGACGCGGCTGCGCGCCGCGGACCCCGCTTGGCAGCGCCACTTCCTCTCCCATCTCGGCGACATGCTTGCCCATAAGGGCGAGTCTTCAACCTAGGAGTTCCCTTGGCCTCATCTCCTCAAGCCTATCGTTCGCCCGACGCCGAGAGCGTCGCGGCGCTGCATCAGCTCGTCTTGGCGTCGCTCGACGACGATCAGGCGGTCGATACCGTGTCGATCCCGCTCGCGGGCAAATCGAGCATCGCCGATCATATGGTGATCGCGAGCGGCCGTTCGACCCGCCAAGTCGCCTCGATGGCGTCGAAACTCACCGAGAAGATCAAGGCCGAATTCGGCCGCCCGGTGCGCGTCGAAGGGCTGCCGGCGGCGGATTGGGTGCTGATCGACGCGGGCGACGTGATCGTCCATCTCTTCCGCCCCGAAGTGCGCAGCTTCTACAATTTGGAACGCATGTGGGCGTTTGGCGACGGGCCGACGGCGGTCGAAAGCGCGCATTGAGGGAGTGACGCGCCGCCCCTCGGCGACGCCCGAGCGGCCAAGCGCGACGGATAGGACGAGCGGGCGCGCCATGGCTGATCGCCTGATCCGGCATGATCGCCGCGTCGCCGTCAATAGCCTCGGCGCCGCGTTCGCGATGTGGCGCGATCGTCTCGCGGGGGCGGCCGTGCTGCTCGTCGCGCCGCTGCTGCTTCGCGCCTGGGTCGAGGGGCAGAGCGCTGGGGCCGCGACGCTGGCGGCCGCCATCGTCGGCGCGCTGCTCGGCGCCGGCGTCACGCGCTCGATCGCGCGGCGCCTTTCCTTTCACGAAACCGATGGCGTGCTCACGGTCGACGCCCTGAACGCCGCCGCGCGGGGCCGCTATCGCGCGGCCGGCCATGGCGCGGCGCTCGCGCTTTGGACCGCGATACTCGTGATCGTTCGCCCTTCGCTGCTGCCGTTGGGCCTGGCCGGCTATGGCGCGGGTGCCTTGGCGGCGCTGGTCGCCGAGCGGTGCTGGCGGGCGGCGTGGGGCGCGCGTCCGGCCTCGCTCGGCAGCGCGATACGGGCGGCGTCGCGACGCCCCATCGCGGGTTTGGCGGGCGCCGCGCTTCTGCTCGCGTCGTTGCCGGTCGCGCAACTCTGGGGACCGAGCGCGCCGCCGATCTGGGCGGGCGCCGTGACCGCTGTAATCGCCCTGCTGCTGACGCCGGTCGACGATCAACTGGTGCGCTTCATGGCGCTGGTCGGCCAGGGAAGCGCGCGCATCCTGGGCCATCATCTCCGCGCCTGGACCCTGTTCGCGCCGCTCGCGGTGGCGGGGAGTTGGCTGATGATCGGCCCGGTGGTCGCCGCGCCCGTCGCCCTTGCCGCCACGGGGGTGCTGATGCTTCTCGTGATCCGCCTGCTCGCTTATCGCCTGTGGCGCCGGCCCGTCGCCGATTGGCTGGTCGCGGCGGTGCTGGCGTTGTTCGGGCTGATCGCGCAGCTGATGCCGCCCGCGCTGCCGATCGCCCTGCTGGGGGTGCTCTGGTGGCTGCACCGCCAGGGGCAGGCGCGGCGATGGCTGCTGGCATGATCCCCGCCGTCGAACTCCTGGGCGTGAGCGTCGAGCGCGGCGGTCGGCCGGTCGTGCGCGGGCTCGACATGCGCGTCGCCCCGGGAAGCTGGTTCGGCCTGGTCGGCGCCAATGGATCGGGCAAGACGAGCATCTTGCGCGCGATCTGTGGCCGCTTGCCCTTCGCGGGCGGATCGTGCCGCTTGGGCGGCACCGAATTGATCGACGATCGGCTCGAACGCGCGCGGCGCTTCGGCTTCGCCCCGCCGGGCGAACGGCTTCCCGACGCGCTGCGCGGCCGCGACCTATTGGAGCTGGTGGCGGGCGACGGCGCGACGGCGATGGCGCGGTTGGGCGGCTTGGCGCCGATCCTCGGCCTCGACACGCTGCTCGATCGCTGGATCGGCGATTGTTCGGCGGGGATGCGCCAGCGCCTCACCTTGGCGACGGCCTTCGCCGGCGGGGAAGCGGTGGTGGTCCTCGACGAGCCGTTCAATTGGCTCGATCCCGTCGCGACTTTCGATCTGCGCGCGGCGCTGCGCGCGCGGGTCGATCAGGGGCTGACGTTGATCACCGCGCTCCACGATTTGGGGACGCTGGCGGCGGCGTGCGACGCCGGGCTAATGCTCGCCGATGGCCGCGCGGTGCTGGCGCTCGACCAAGCGACGCTTCGCGCCGCCGCGCGCGAGCCCGCCGCGTTCGAGCGGCAGATGATCGACCGGCTGCGATCGGCGGACGGTTAGCGCCATTTAGCGGCGGAGTCACCGCGCGCGCGGCTTCTCGAGCGCGGAGAGCACGCCGCGCAAGGTGCGCACTTCCTGGCTCGACCAGCCGGGTTTGGTGAGCAAGGTGCGCAAGGTGCGCTTGGTCGTCGCGACACGGTCGGGCGGGTAATAAAAGCCCGCCCCTTCGAGCATCGCGTCGAGCTGGCCGATCATCCCCTCCAGCTCCTCTTGCGGCGCGGGCGGGGCGATCTCGGTTTCGGTCGGGATCGCCAGGGTCGCCCCCTCGGACCATTCATAAGCGACCAGGATCACCGCCTGCGCCAGATTGAGCGATCCGAATTCGGGATTGATCGGCGCGGTGATGATCGTGCGCGCGAGCGCGACCTCGTCGGTCTCCAGCCCCGAACGTTCGGCGCCAAACAGCACCGCCGCCTGGCCCGGCGCTTCCCACATCGCGCGCGCGGCGGCCTCGGGGGTGAGCACCGGCTTGGTCACCCCGCGCTTGCGCACCGTGGTCGCATAGACATGCGCGCAGTCCGCGACCGCCTCGGCGACGCTCTCGAACACCCGCGCGCGTTCGAGCACCACATCGGCGCCCGAGGCGGCGGGGCCGGCGGCGGGGTTGGGCCAGCCGTCGCGCGGGGCGACCAAGCGCAGGTCGGTGAGCGCGAAATTGAGCATCGCGCGCGCCGCCTTGCCGATATTCTCGCCCAATTGCGGGCGCACCAGAACGATCGCGGGTGGGGTCATGCCGGGATTTGCTGGCTGATGCAGTGGAAGCTGCCCCCGCCCGTCAGGATATGGTCGGCCCGCAGGCCCACGACCTTGCGGCTCGGGAACAGCGCCTGGAACGCCGCCACCGCCGCCGTGTCATTGGGCGCGCCGTAAAGCGGCACCACCACCGCCGCGTTGCCGATGTAGAAATTCATATAGCTCGCCGGCACGATCTCCTCGTCGCGCAGCACGCGGCCGGGCGAGGGGACGCGGACGATCTCCAGGCTCGGATCGGCGCGCTGGGCATCCTCGGCGGCGGCTTGATAGACGCGCCAATTGGGGTCGTTCTCGCTCGCTTGCGGAATCGCGAGCACCCCGGGCGCCACGAAACGCGCGAGATTGTCGACATGGCCGTCGGTATGATCGTTGAGCAGCCCGTCGCCGAGCCAGATCACCTTGGTGAACCCCAGATCCTCGGCAAGCCGCGCCTCGACGCCGGCTTTGCTCATGCCGGGATTGCGATTGGGGTTGAGCAGGCATTGCGCGGTGGTGACGACGCGGCCCGTGCCGTCGCCATCGATCGCGCCGCCCTCGAGCACCCAATCGGCGGCCGGCGCTTCGACGCCCAGGTCCATCGCGAGCCGCGCGCCGATGTCGTCGTCGCCGGGCAGATCATATTTGCCGCCCCAGCCGTTGAAGCCGAAGCGCCGCGCGTGGCGCCGGTCGAGCAGGATCGGGCCGGTGTCGCGCAGCCAAATGTCGCCGAACGGCTGGCGGACGATCTTGGCGAAAGGGCAGAGCGCGCGCGCGGCGGCTTCGGCCTCGGCATCGGCGGCGACGAGCAACACGCGCTCGCCTTGCCCCTCGGCATCGACCGCGGCCGCGAAGGAGGCGACTTCCGCGCGCGCCGGCGTCAAATCTTCGGTCCAGAGATCGGCGTGGCTGGGAAAGCCGATCCACACGGCTTCATGGGGCTGCCATTCGGCGGGCGGGACGCGCGGTTCCATCGTTTCTCCTCGATCGCGCCCGCGCATAAAGCGATTGGCGCGCGCGCTCAACCGCGCCCTCGCGGCACCGCGCCGAGACCCAACGCAACCTTAACCATTGCGAGGCTAGGTGATTGCATCGACGCGATTTTATAGGGAGCCTCGGGGGCTGATGGACGGAGCATTCGGAACGGCGGCGCGGCCCGCCCCCGCCGCCGGCGAATTGCAGATGCTGCGCGGGATCGGGATCGTGAGCGACGTCGCCGGTTCGGCGAGCCAGGCGCTGCTCGATGCGCGCGCGATGGACGCGCTCGCCACCTCGGCCGATCCGCTCGTCGCTCACGCCGGCCAAGTCGGCAGCCAGGTGAAGATGCGCGTGGGCGGGCTGTGGCTGATCGCCAATGTCCGCACGCTCCGCCTCGCCGAAGGGCATGGCGACCATATCTTCGCCGCGATCGATTTCCTGGGCGAGGGCGAGGAAGACAAGGCGAGCGGCAAGATCACCCGCTTCCGCCGCGGCGTGACGCGCTATCCCGTGCCCGGCACGCCGATCTTCCCGGTATCGAGCGTCGACGCGCGCCAAATCTATTCGGCCGCCGACCGCCCGCATATCGACATCGGCACCGTCTATCCCACCAAGGACACGCGCGCGGCGATCTATATCGACGCGCTGCTCGGCAAGCATTTCGCGCTGCTGGGATCGACCGGCACCGGCAAATCGACCGCCGCCGCGCTGCTGCTCCACCGCATCTGCGAGATGGCGCCGCAAGGCCATATCGTGATGATCGACCCGCATGGCGAATATAGCGCGGCGTTCCGCGATACCGGCGCGCTTTACGACGCCAGCAATTTGCAAATGCCCTATTGGCTGATGAACTTCGAGGAACATTGCGAGGTGCTGCTGACGAGCAGCGGGCATGATCGACACATGGATGCCGACATCCTCGCCAAATGCCTCCACGCCGCGCGCGCGAAAAGCCGGATGGGGCAGGAGATGCACCGGCTGACGGTCGACGCGCCGGTGCCCTATCTGCTGAGCGACCTCACCGCGATCCTCAACGCCGAAATGGGCAAGCTCGATCGCGCGGGCGACGTCGCCCCCTATTTGCGGCTCAAGACCAAGCTCGACGAGCTCAAGGCCGATCCGCGCTATGGCTTCATGTTCTCCGGCATGCTCGTCGCCGATACCATGGCGGCGTTCATCGAGCGGATTTTCCGCTTGCCCGGGCAAGGCAAGCCGATCTCGATCATCGACGTCTCGGGCGTGCCGAGCGAAATCACCTCGGTGGTGGTCGCGGTGCTCGCGCGGATGGTGTTCGATTTCGCCATCTGGTCGCGCGGCGAGCCGCAGCGGCCGATCCTGCTCGTGTGCGAGGAAGCGCATCGCTACGTGCCGAACGGACCCATCGCCGAGCGGCAATCGGTCGGACGCATCCTGTCGCGCATCGCCAAGGAGGGGCGTAAATATGGCGTTTCGCTGGGGCTGATCACCCAGCGCCCCTCGGACCTGGCCGAGGGCGTGCTCTCGCAATGCGGCACGATCATTTCGATGCGGCTCAACAACGATCGCGACCAGGCGTTCGTGCGCGCGGCGATGCCCGAAGGCGCGCGCGGCTTCCTCGATTCGATCCCGGCGCTGCGCAACCGCGAATGCATCATCTGCGGCGAGGGCGTGGCGGTGCCGATCCGCGTCGCCTTCGACACGCTGGAAGAGGCGAAGCGCCCGGCCTCCGAGGACCCGGTCTTCTCCGAGCTGTGGCGCGAGGCGGGCGGCGAGGACGCGATCATCGCGCGCACGCTGAAGCGCTGGCGCGAACAGCGGCGCGAGCGGGGCTAGAGCGGTTTCCGATCCGATTGCATCGGATCGCCGCTCTAGATGTTCGATTTACCGCGATTTCCGAGCCGGCAGGTGATTCCACCTGCCTGGAAATCGCTCTAAGGGCTCAGCGCGCGTCGTCCTCGGCGGGGTCCTTCGCCAGCGTTGCCGCGCGCTCGCGCACCGTCTCGGCGTCGGCGCCGTCGTCGATCAAGCCGAGCAGCGCGGCGGCGCCGTTGTTGGCGGGGGCGTGCGGGCTGAACGCGAGCGGGATCAGCGCCAGCCGCGCTTCGGGCAAATTGCCCTCGCGGATCATTTCGCCGGCGTAGAGCGCGAGCGGCGCGCGCGCCTGGGGCACGAGTTCGGTCGCGCGTTTCAAGCCCGCGACCGCCGCCGGGATCGGCGCGGCGCCCATCGCGCGATAGCTCGTGAAGCGCAGCACATGCGTTTGGGCATAATCGGGATCGAGCTGAGCGGCGCGCGCGATCAGCCCGCGCGCGATGCCGATGCCGCTCGCATCCCCCGCCTTGGCGGCGCGGTCGATCGCTACCCGGGCCTTCACCAGCAGCGCCTCGACGTCGGTCGCATCGATCGCGAGCGCCCGGTCGGCCGCCGCCACCGCCGTGTCGCCGTCGCCCGCCGCGAGCGCCGCGCTCGCCAACAGGCGCTGGACGAAGCCGCTGTCGGGAAAGCGCGCGGCGAGCCCGGCCGCGTCGCGCTGCGTGCTCGCGGCATTGCCGTGGAGGCTCGCCTTCAACCGCACATAGGCGGGCATCGCCGCCGCCTCGGCGGGGCTCAGCGCGCGCAGCGTCACCGGATCGGGCTGGGCGCCGCCGGGCGGCAAAGTGATATGGGGCAAGGTGGTGCGGCGGTAGCGGTTGAGCTCGTCGTCGAGCTGGTTCAAATCGCCGAACGCTTTTTCGCCCGCCTGCAGCCCCGGCACGCCCTCGTTGATCAGGCGCATATAGCTATCGAACTG
Organism: Proteobacteria bacterium SG_bin5; assembly: GCA_002083475.1. Taxonomy (GTDB): domain Bacteria; phylum Pseudomonadota; class Alphaproteobacteria; order Sphingomonadales; family Sphingomonadaceae; genus Sphingomonas. Next base: position 4,294 of record LWDI01000030.1, on the reverse strand, counting down.
GCCGGGGCGCTTGCCGCCGAGGAAGAGATAATGGATCAGCAGCCAGCCGCGCGAATAGCGCGCTTCGACGCTGACCTGGGTGGCGCGTTTGTGTTGCTCGTCGAGCAAGGATCGCACCGGGTAGCTCGACTGGGTGATTTGATCGGACCGCGCCACATTGGGCAGGCCCAAAAGCACGGCGCCGTCCGAATAGCTTTTGGTATAAGTGAAGAACTCGGCCAGCCCCTCGCTCACCCAAACGGGATAAATGCCGTTGGTCGACCCCAGGATCAGATGATGCGCATATTCGTGATAGAGGACCATACGGGGGTCGATGGTGACGAACCGGCTCACGAAGAGTTGGGGCACCACCGCGATCGAGCCGCTGGCGCGCGCCTGATAAAAACCGCCGATGTTGCCGCCGCTTCGGCCGTGAAGATCGTTGACCGCGCCGTCGCCCGCCACGAGGAAAATCGTCAGCCGATTGCGCGGGCTCGCTTCATCATCGCGCAGATTGGCGACCTTGCGGACCGCTGCATCGAACAGCGCGAGTTCGTCGGCGAATTTCTTGATCTCGGCGCGCGAGCTATCGCCCAGCACGACGAAATGTTTGTTGCTCGCCTCCAGCCATTCCGCGCGCGCCGGCAGCGCCGTCGTCGCGAGGCCGATCACTGATAACAGCTTGAACCAAAACCGCATTGCCCGCTCCCCGATCGCCGCGCGGGCTAGCCGGGGGTGAGGCGCGCGGCAAGCGATCGACCGTTTGCTATCGTCGCGCTTCGGTGCCCGCGCGTCGCGCCGCTCAGGCGCCCGGCCGCACCGCGAGCAGCGCGGCGACCTTCGCCTTGAAGCGGCGCAGCGCGTCGCCGGTCAGCCGCTGAAATTCCGAATAGCTCACCGAGCGCGGGTTGATCGACACGCCGCCGCGCCACAGCTCGTAATGGAGGTGCGGCCCGGTCGAGAGGCCGGTCGAGCCGACATAGCCGATCAACTGGCCCTGGCTCACGCGCGTGCCCGGGCGCACCGCGATCCGGCTCATATGGCCATAGCCGGTCACCAGCCCGTTCGAATGGGCGAGCTTCACGAAATTGCCATAGCCGCCGTTGCGCCCGGCGAAGGTCACCACCCCGTCCATCGCCGCGCGGATCGGGCTGCCATAGGGGGCGCCGATGTCGATCCCCTTGTGCATTTTCATCATGCCCAGGATCGGGTGGTAGCGGACGCCGTAATTGGAGGTGAGGCGACCGTCGACCGGCATCGCCATCTGCCCGCGGCGCTCGCCGGTGCCGCTCGCGTCATACCAATTCGCGCGCCCGTCATCGTCCCAACGGACGAGTTGCACCTTGCGCCCGTCGCGCTCGAGCCCGGCATAGAGCAACTGCCCGAGCTGGACTTCACCGGTCGCGGCGCGGGCGCGTTCGATGATGATGTCGAACACATGGTCGGCGCGCACGTCGCTGCCGACCGAGAGCCGCGTCGCGAGCGCGCGCAAATAGCTTTCCACCGCCTTGGCCGGGGCACCGGCGGCGCGCGCCGAGCGATAGAGGCTCGCGCCAACGATGCCGCGCAGTCTGAGCGGGGTATTGTCGATCGCGATCGGCTGCGGCGTCACCACCAGCGCCGCGCCGACGCGGGTGACCGCGACGTTCAGATCGAAGCGCGCGCGGAACGTCATCGCCTCGATCGGGCGCGGCACTTGCCGGTTGGGGCGGCGGCCGAGCGTCAGGTCGATCTGCATCCCCGGCTTGAGGCTGGCAAGCGGCACGGCGCGGGCGATGAGCGCGGTCACGCTCGCCGCCTCGGGCGCGCCGACGCCCGCGCGCTGGAGCACGCGCGCGAAATCGTCGCCCGCGCCGAAGGTCGCGGTGCGTTGCTCGATCGGGCGTTCGGGAGATTCGGCGAGCGGGCGGACGAGATCGTTCGCCGCCATCCGCCGCCCGCTGGTCGCGCCCCAGGCGAGCGGGGCGATCGCCTGGCTGCGCGCTTCCTCCCAATCGGCGCCCGAAAGCGGGGCGGGGGTGGCGGCGGGCATGGGCTCGAAGCGCGGCGCGGTGTAGAGCAGGCCCGCGATCAGCGCGGTGCAGGTAACGAGCCCGCGCCACCAATCGAGCGAGCCGATCCGCGCGCCCAGATCCGGCGTCCAATCGATCGTCGCGGCGGTGGCGCGCCAGCGATCGAGCGGGCCGGGCGGCGCGATCGGCGCGCGCGCTAGCGCGAGCGCGGCACCGCCGGCTGCCTGCAAGTCATGATCGCTGCGCAGGAACAAATTCGCCCCCGTTTGTCGGCGCTGCCAACGCCTGCTCCCGGTTTCGACCGTATTGGCGGCGATTCCCTAAAGTCAAATTAACCGGGCGAAGCGAACGACTCGGCTGCGACGAGCCGTGGCGGCGGGGGGACGAGGCGCGGGAACGCAAGCTTTCGTCGGCGAAGCGGCGCTTTTGCGCGGCTTAAGGAGTCATACGGGGGGGCCTAAATCCGTCCCTCCAGCGAAAGCTGGAGCCTCTGGCAACCGGCGCGCTACCGTTCACCAAGGCCCCGGCCTACGCCGGGGCGACGTCTCGTCCGGGCGGCGTGGCCCGCCGCGCCGAACTTTTCGCCGCTTTCCCCGTTGCCTTCGCGGGGCGGTGGGGCGACATTGGGGGCATCATGCGCGCTACCTCGCCGGTGACCGCCGTTTTGGGGCCGACCAACACCGGCAAGACCCATCTCGCGATCGAACGCCTGACCGGCCATTCGAGCGGGATGATCGGCTTTCCGCTGCGCCTGCTCGCGCGCGAAGTCTATGATCGCGTGGTCAAGATCAAGGGACCGGGCGAGGTCGCGCTGATCACCGGCGAGGAGCGGATCTGCCCGCCCGGCGCGCGCTGGTTTCTGTGTACGGCGGAATCGATGCCGCTCGACCGCGAGCTCGCCTTCGTCGCGCTCGACGAGGCGCAATTGGGCGCCGATCCCGAACGCGGCCATGTCTTCACCGACCGCCTCTTGCGTGCGCGCGGGCGGGAAGAAACCATGCTGCTCGGCTCCGAAAGCCTGCGGCCGATGGTGAAGGCGCTGCTGCCCAAGGCCGAGATCATCGGCCGCCCGCGCTTTTCGACGCTGAGCTATGCCGGCGCGCGCAAATTGTCGCGCCTGCCCAAACGCTCGGTGATCGTCGCTTTCTCGGCCGAGGAAGTCTATGCCGTCGCCGAGATGCTGCGGCGGCTGCGCGGTGGCGCGGCGGTGGTGATGGGCGCGCTGTCGCCGCGCACGCGCAACGCCCAGGTCGCGATGTTCCAGGCCGGCGAGGTCGATTATCTGGTCGCGACCGATGCGATCGGCATGGGCCTCAACATGGACGTGGCGCATGTCGCCTTCGCGTCCTTGCGCAAGTTCGACGGGCGCCGCACCCGCCGGCTGACGATCGCCGAAATGGCGCAGATCGCCGGCCGCGCCGGGCGCCACCAGCGCGACGGCACTTTCGGCGCGCTGCACGAGGAAGGGCCGGGCGCCTTCACCCCCGAGGAAGTGCTCGCGATCGAGCAGCACCGCTTCGCGCCGCTCGAAAACCTCTATTGGCGCGAGGGCGACCCGAGTCTTAGCAGCATCGACGCGCTGATCGCCGATCTGGAGGCGNNGCCCCGACGACGCCGTGCTCCGCCCCGCGCCCGAGGCGATCGACCTGACCGTGCTCAAGCGCCTCGCCGAGGAGGATTGGGTCCGCGCGCGCGCCCGCCACCCGGCGATGGTCGCGCGGCTTTGGGCGGCGTGCGGGGTGCCCGATTTCCGCAAACTCGGCCCCGAGCCGCACGGCCGCTTCGTCGCGCGGCTGTTCCAGCATCTGT
>LWDI01000030.1:0-362 GCA_002083475.1 Proteobacteria bacterium SG_bin5 | reverse complement strand
TTGGCTCGCCGATCCCGCGCATTGGGCCGATCGCACCCGCGCGCTCGAGGAGCGGCTGTCGGACGCGCTTCACGACCGCCTGCGCCAGCGGTTCGTCGACAAGCGCACGACGATGCTGCTCCGCCAGATCGGGGCGGATGCGAGCGCGCTGCCGGTGGTGATCGGCGCGCAAGGCGAAGTGCTGGTCGAGGAGCATGAACTCGGCCGGCTGGAGGGTTTTCGCTTCACCGTCGCCGCCGATGCCCGCGCCGCCGACAAGCGCCTGTTGCTGGCGGCCGCCGAAAAGCGGCTCGGCGCCGAGCGCGCGCGGCGCGGCGAAGCGCTCGCGGCCGCCGAGGACGCCGCGATCGCGCTCGCCGCCG
>LWDI01000029.1:186-16131 GCA_002083475.1 Proteobacteria bacterium SG_bin5 | reverse complement strand
CGGCGCCTCGCCCGGGGGCGGTGGCGGAGCGCCCGCGCCCTCGGGGCCGCCGCGCCGCATCGCGCGATGCGCCTCGTGCCAGGCGCGGCGCTCGTCGCGGCTGAGCGTGCCGTCCTTGTTCGTGTCCATCGCGTCGAAGCGGCGCCCGGCCTCGGCGATGAATTCGGCGCGGCTCACGCCGCCATCGCCATTGGCGTCGGCGCGCATCGGCTTGTTGGCGGGGGCGGGGGCGGTGTTTTGCGCGGCGGCGACACCGGCTCCGGCGACGGCGCTCAACAGCGCGGCAAGCAGCAAACGGTTCATCGATATCCTTTCGGGGAACGACCCTGTCGCCGTGCATCTGCCCCGCGGCTGTCGCCCGCCTGTGTCCGGCGGCGGGGGATATTGTCGCAAATTGTCGTTTTGACGCTGGGCGGTGCGCCTAGCCGAACAACGCCACGCTCTGCGTCCCTTCCGCCACCAGCACCCCGTCCGCGTTCCACAGGCGCATCGCCTGGCTCGCCACGCCGCCGCGCGCGTGATCGGCCTTGGCGGCGAGCAGCCACCAGCCATCGGTGGTGGCGGGTTCGGGGGTGAGCAAATTGATCTGCCAGCTGAGCGAGCTGATCGGCGCGCCCATCCCCAGCAGCCGGATCGGCGCGGGGGGCAGGGCGTCGCCCATCGTCAGCAGATGGACGACGGGATCGAGCCCCTCGCGCGCTTTCAGCCGCCCCCAGCGCAGCAATTCGGCGGGGCCGAGTTCGGGGAGCTTCAGGTCGAAAAACTCCATGTTCGAGGCGAAAAAACCCTGGGGGCCCGACCAGAGCTTGGTATCGGGCGGCGGCGGGCGATGCGCGACGACGGGCGCTTGGAGATCGACGCGCGAGGCCTGGTCGCGCATGAAGACGAAGATCGCGCGCAAGCCGAGCCCGGCCTCGCTCGCGACATCGGCCTGGAGGAAAGCGGCGTTGCGCCCGCGCCGGAGCTTGAGCGCGGTCACGCGCACTTCGCCCGCGAGCGGCCCGATGAAGGCGATCTGCGCCGAGCGCAGCGGCGGCAGATCGGGCTCGGCGAGCAGCGCCGCCTGCAGCGCGAGCGCGCTCGACAGCCCGCCATAGCTGGTGCGCCCCTGCATCCAATCGGCGGGGATGCGCGTCTGAAAGCCGCCGCAAACGGGTTCGCGATCGGCGAGGATTTGGGCGAGCGTCGTCATCGGCGGCTCCAGGCATCGCGCAATTCGCGTTTCAAGACTTTGCCGATCGCGCTGCGCGGCAATTCGGTGACCGCCTCGAGCGCGTGCAGCCGCTGGGTGCGGCCGAGCTGGGCGTTGGCCCAGGCGAGGATCGCCGCCGCATCGGCCTCGGGGGCTGCGGGCACGAAAAAGCCGACCGGCGTTTCGCCCCAATCGTCGCTCGCCACCCCCACCACCGCGCAATCGGCGACCAGCGGATGCTGGGCGAGCACGGCTTCGAGGTCCGAGGGATAGATGTTGAACCCGCCCGAGATGATCACGTCCTTCTTGCGATCCATCAGGATCAGAAAGCCGTCCTCGTCGAACCGGCCGAGATCGCCGTGGCGGATGAAGCGGCGCCCTTGCGCGTCGAACCATTCGGCGGCGCGAGTGGCGTCGGCGCGGCGGTGATAGCCGTTCATCATCGCCGGGCTGCGGCCGACGACCTCGCCGCTTTCGCCCGGGGGCACCTCGCGCCCCTCCTCGTCGATCAGGCGAATGTCATGCCCCTCGACCGGCACGCCGACCGTGTGGAGCTTGGTCGGATGAGCGGTGCAGTTGAGCATGGTCGTGCCGCCGCCCTCGGTCATACCATAATATTCGATCAACAGCCCCGGCCAGCGCGCGACCACATCGGCCTTGAGCGCGGGCGCGAAGGGCGCCGAGGTGCAGGTTTTCAGGCGAAAGCTCGACAGATCGAAGCGATCGAAATCGGGCAGCGCCATGATCCGCTGATATTGCACCGGCACCAGCATCGCATGGGTCGCGCGGTGCGCCTCGGCGAGTTCCAGGAAGCGGCGCGCGTCGAACTTGGCCATCAGCACCGCCGTGCCGCCCCAACCGAGCGTCGGCAGGAACACGACCAGCGTGGTGTTCGAATAAAGCGGGGTCGCGACCATCGTCACCGCCGTGCCGAAGCCCGCGCCGGCGTTGCGGTGGATATGCGCCCAGCGCATCGCGTGGCTCTGGACGATGCCCTTGGGGGTGCCGGTGGTGCCCGAGGAATAGATGATGTTGAACGGGTCCTCGGGTGCGATCGCGATCGGGTGCGGCGCATGGCCGGGCGCGGCGAGCCAGGCGCGATATTCGGGGCTGCCGAGCTCGATCACCCGCGCGCCGATCGCCTGATTGCTGAGCGCCAGGCGGACGGCGGCGTCGACGAAGACGTGATCGGCGCCCGAATCGGCGATCATCGCGGCGAGCTGCGCGGGGGTCGCGCTCGGCGCGAGCGGGGTCGCGGCGCCGCCCGCGCGCAGCGTCCCCAGGAACACCGCGACATAATCGAGCCCCGCCGCGCCGCAGATCGCGACCGCCTGCCCGCGCGCGAGCCCATCGCGCTGGAGCGCGGCGGCGACGCGGTCCATCGCCGCGTCGAGCCCGGCATAATCGAGCGTCTCGCCCTCGGCGATCAGGGCTGGCGCCCGCCCCCGCTCGCGGGCATGAAGCGCGATCGATGAGGCTAAGGTCGCGAAATCCCCTGCGAGCGACGTGGCGGCGTCCATGGCGTCCCCTGTTTTGCAATTGGCTAGGCGAGCCCAGCGACAAATGCCATACGCCAAGTTCGAAAATTAGCAGGGAGGGGTAATTTGCTGCTGTATGACGCGCCCGCGCCGGCGCCCAATCCGCGCCGGGTGCGCATCTATCTCGCCGAAAAAGGCCTCAAGATCGCGACGCGCGAACTCTCGATCCGCGAGGGGCAGCACCGCGCGCCCGATTATCTGGCGGTCAACCCGCTCGGCCAAATCCCCGCGCTCCAGCTCGACGATGGCGAGGTGATCACCGAGAGCCTGTCGATCTGCCGCTTCCTGGAAGCGCTCAACCCCGATCCGCCCTTGTTCGGTAAGGGGCCCAAGGGCGTCGCCGAGGTCGATATGTGGGTGCGCCGCGTCGAGTTTCGCCTCGGCACCCCGCTCGCGATGGTCTGGGCGCACACCCACCCCTTCACCGCGCGCGTCGTGCAGCCGCAATATACCGAGTTCGGCGAGAGCAACCGGCCCAAGGTCGCGGCCGCCTATGCCTATTTCGACACGATCCTGGGCGATCGCCCCTTCCTCGCCGGGCGCGATTTTTCGATGGCCGACATCGTGCTGCTGACGATGATCGATTTCGCCGCTTTCGTCGGCGTGCCGCCCGAGCCGGAACTGGCGCGCCTTACCGATTGGCACGCGCGCGTCTCGGCGCGGCCGAGTGCCGCGGCATGAGCGCGGCCGCCGACCCCGGCTTCGCGGGGCGCGTCGCGATCGTCACCGGCGGCGGCACCGGGATCGGCGCGGCGGTGGCGCGCCAATTGCGGGCGAAGGGCGCGCGCTGCGTGATCAACTATGCGCACAGCCGCGACGAGGCCGAAGCGCTCGCCGCCGAATTGGGCGAGGCGGTCGCGGTCCAGGCGGACATCGTCGAGGATCACGCCTGCCAGGCGCTCGCCGCGGCGGCGCGCGCGGCGTTCGGGCGGATCGATTTCCTGGTGAACAACGCAGGCCGCACCAAATTCGCCAATCACGAGGATTTGGCGGCGCTTTCCGCCGAGGATTTCCTCGATATCTACCGGTTGAACGTGGTCGCCGCCTTTCAGATGGTGCGCGCCTGCGAAGCCGATCTGCGTGCGAGCGGGGCGGGAGCGGTGGTGAACGTCGCCTCGGTCGCGGGGGTGTTCGGGATCGGCTCCTCGGTCGCTTATGCCGCGTCGAAGGGCGCGTTGCTGACGATGACGCAAAGCCTCGCGCGCGCGCTCGCCCCGGCGGTGCGGGTGAACGCGGTCGCGCCGGGCTATGTCGCGAGCGGCTGGTTCGAAAAGCGGCTGGGCGCCGAAGGCTTCGCGCGGCTCAACGCGCGGATCGCGGCGGCGACGCCGATGGGCATCGCGACGAGCCCGGACGAGGTGGCGGCGCCGATCGTCCATCTGCTCGATCCCGCCGCGCGCGCGATCACGGGGGAGACGCTGCTGATCGACGCGGGCGCGCATCTCGACGTGGGCTTGTCGCGACGCCCGGGGCGCGAGGGATAGCGCCGCGTGCTTTAGGGCTGGGCAAGCGTCCACAACTCGTCTACGAAAACGCACGGTTCATCGCAGGAGGTGCCGATGGCTTACCGACAACAGGACCGTGCCCCCGCCGTCAAGCTCGGCTTGGCGATGCTGATGGGGTTGCTGCTCACCATTCCGATCTTCAGCGTCTATCTGCTCGTTTACGACCGCGAAAACCAATCGAAAACCGCGCGCGAGAGCATCGCGCAGGGCTGGGGCGGCGAACAGACGCTCGCCGGGCCGTTGCTCGTCATCCCCTATCAGGCGCAAGTCACCGAGACGGTCACCCAGAATGGCAAGCCCAGCGTCACCAGCCGGATGGTGACGCGCGAATTGCGCGTCGCGCCGACGCTTGCGACGCTCGATCTGGGAATCGATCCCGAGCGGCGGCACCGCTCGATCTATGAAGCGATCGTCTATACCGCGCGCGCGAGCGGCAGCGCGCGGTTCGACATGCCGACCGATCTCGCGCGCGCCGGCATCGCGCCCGAGACGCTCGACCTCGCCCGCGCCGAGCTACGCTTCGGCGTCTCCGATCCGCGCGGGTTGGTGGGGCGGCGGCCGAGCCTGACGATCGCCGGGCGCGCGGTCGCGCTCCAGCCGGGCAATGGGCCGGAGGCGACGGGCGGCTCGGGCTTTTTCGCCGGCATCGACGCGCGCGCGCTGCCGCGCGAGCCGCTGATGCTGAGCTATCGCATCGATTTTCGCGGCAATGGCAGCGTGTCGATGGTGCCCCAGGCGGGCGAATCGCGTTGGAAAATCGCCTCTGCCTGGCCGCATCCCAGCTTCCAGGGCGGTTTCCTGCCGATCGACAGTCGCGTCGACGCGAAGGGGTGCAGCGCGCGCTACGCGATCGGCAATTTGGCGCTGGGGCGGGCGCTGGTCGATCTCGATCAGCCGAGCGCGACGAACGATCGCGTCGTGCTGCCCGGGAACAACGACGATCGCACGGTCAAGATCGCGCTGGTCGCCCCCGCCGATATTTACAGCCAGGTCAATCGCGCGGTGAAATACGGCTTTTTGTTCATCGGTTTCACCTTCACCGCGCTGCTGATGTTCGACGTGATCGGCGGCCGGCACGTCTCTACGGTCGCTTATCTGCTCGTCGGCGCGGGGCTGGTGCTGTTCTTCGTGATGCTGCTCGCCTTCGCCGAGTTGATCGGCTTCACTTTCGCCTATCTGCTCGCGGCGGGGGCGATGATCGCCTTGCTCACCGCCTATTCGGCGGCGGTGCTCGGCAATTGGCGGCGCGCGGCGGTGATCTTCGGCTTGCTCGCGATGCTCTATCTGCTGCTGTTCGTGCTGCTGAGCCTGGAGGCGTGGTCGCTGCTGATCGGCTCGGTGCTGCTGTTCGCGACGCTCGCGACGGTGATGTACATCACCCGCAACGTCGATTGGAGCCGCGCGCGCGCGATCGAGGCCGCGCCGGCGTGAGGCGGAGCGCGGGGCGCAGGCGACGATCGCCCGCGCCCCGCGCGTCGCTCAGATCGCCGCGCCGCCGTCGATGTCGATCGTGGCGCCGGTGATATAGCTCGCCTCGTCGCTCGCCAGGAACGCGGTGAGCGCCGCGACTTCCTCGACCCGGCCGTAGCGCTTCAAGGCGGTCATCGGGGTGAGCACATCGGCGAAGGGGCCGTTCGCCGGGTTGAGATCGGTGTCGATCGGGCCGGGCTGGATCACGTTCACCAAAATGCCGCGCTCGCCCAGATCGCGCGCCCAGCCGCGCGCGAGGCCCGCGACCGCCGCCTTGGTCGCGCCATAGATCGCGCCGCCCGGAAACGGCATCCAATGCGCGTTGATGCTGCCGATGATCAGGATGCGCCCGCCATCGCGCAGATGCGGGATCGCCGCCTCGGTCGCGGCGTAAATGCCGTCGACATTCACCCCGAATTGGCGGCGGAATTCGGCGAAGGGGGTTTCGCCGATCGCGCCGAAGGTGGCGACGCCGGCATTGTGCACCAGAATGTCGAGCCCGCCGAGCCGCTCGGCGGCGGCGACCACGGCTTGGGCGGCGGCGCGCGGATCGGCGGCGTCGGCCTGGAAGGCGGCGCCCGTCACCCCGGCTTCGCTGATGGCCGCGACGGTCGCGTCGGCGGCGGCCTGGTTGCTCGCGAAGCTGATCGCGACATCGGCGCCTTCGCGCGCCAGTCGTTGCGCGATCCCCGCGCCGATCCCGCGCGAGCCGCCGGTCACGAAGGCTTTCTTGCCCTGAAGCCGCTGTGTCATCTGATAATCTCCTCCAAAGCCCGCGTGGGGCGGGGCCGCGCCAGAGGTCGGCGCGGCGCGGGCGGGCTTCAATCGCGGGCGCGCATAGTTATGCTTGGTTACCGCCAAGCCCGGCTCGCGTCCGCGCGCCGACCGAGCCCCGCCGTTTTTTGCGCGCGGGGTTTGAAAGCGGCGCCCGCGCTGTGTATCTGCTCCCCCGAGCGCCGGGCGAGCTCGTGCGCGTGCGCGAACGAAGGTAGATGCGATGGCCGAGTTTTTGTTGCCCCCCAACAGCAAGATCAAGAACGACGGCAAGACGCACAAGGCGACCGGCGACGCCAAGCGCATCAAGAAGTTCAAAATCTATCGCTTCGATCCCGATGCCGGCGAAAATCCGCGCTACGACACCTTCGAAATCAATCTCGACGAGTGCGGCCCGATGGTGCTCGACGCGCTCATCAAGATGAAGGCCGAGCAGGATTCGACGCTCACTTTCCGCCGTTCGTGCCGCGAGGGGATTTGCGGTTCCTGCTCGATGAACATCGATGGCAAGAACGGCCTCGCCTGCACCACCGCGATCGAAGACATCAAGGGCGACATCCGGATCACGCCCTTGCCGCATATGGACGTGATCAAGGATCTCGTTCCCGATTTCACCCATTTCTACGCGCAATATGCCTCGATCAAGCCGTGGCTGCAGACGGTGACCCCGGCGCCCGCCGGCAAGGAACGGCTGCAATCGCCCGATGATCGCGCCAAGCTCGACGGGCTTTACGAGTGCATCCTGTGCGCCTGCTGCTCGACGAGCTGCCCCAGCTATTGGTGGAATAGCGACAAATTCCTGGGGCCGGCGATCCTGCTCCAGGCCTATCGCTGGATCGCCGACAGCCGCGACGAGATGACCGGCGAGCGGCTCGACGAACTCGAGGATCCGTTCCGCCTCTATCGCTGCCACACGATCATGAACTGCGCGAACGTCTGCCCCAAGGGGCTGAACCCGGCCAAGGCGATCGCCGAGATCAAGAAGCTGCAGTTCGAACGCGCGCAATAAGTTGATCGACGACCAGCCGGCCCCGGCTTTCCGCTATTTCGAAGCGCCCGATCATCCCGGCTGGATGACGTGGGAGCTGGCCGATCGATCGCGCTTCAACGCGCTGTTCGGGCCGTTCCTGCTAAAGGTCGAAGACGGCGTCGCCCGGGTGCGCATGACGCCGCGCGCGCTCCACGCCAATTTGTCGGGCAAGGTCCATGGCGGGGCGTTGCTGGGCTTCGTCGACATGGCGATCTTCGCCGCCGCGCGCGGCTTCGGGTTGATCGAGGCGGGGACGGCGGTGACGCTCGATCTGAACGCGCAATTCATCGGCCGCGCCGAGATCGAGGCGCCGATCGAGGCGCGGGTCGAGCTGCTGCGCGAGACCGGGCGGCTGTTGTTCCTGCGCGGGCTGATCGTCCAGCCGGTCGAAGGCCCGAGCGCGACGGTGCTCGCTTTTTCGGGCACGATCAGGAAGCCGTCGCGTTGAGGGGCGTCATGGCTTTCGCCAGCCCCTTCACCCCCCAGGCCGTCGCCCCAGCGAAAGCTGGGGCCTTTGGGAAATGGGGTGCGCCAGCGGCACGAGGCCCCAGCTTTCGCTGGGGCGACGCGCTCATCTTTGGCTGGTGGGGCGGCGCATCGCTTCTGGCGGCGGGCGCCCCATGACCTTCGTCCTCGATCGCTACAACGCCCTGGTCTCGGCGGGCGAACTGCGCCCCGATCCCGAACAGGCGGCCGCCGCCTTGCGCCTCGCCGCGCTCGCGACCGCGCTCGAAGCGACGCCCAAGCGCGGCTCGGTGCTCTGGCGCGCGCTCGGCCGGCTGCCCGAGCCGCCGCGCGGGCTCTATCTCTGGGGCGGGGTGGGGCGCGGCAAATCGATGCTGATGGACCTATTCTATCAGTGTCTCGACATCCGCCGCAAACGCCGCGTCCATTTCCACGAATTCATGTTGGAGGTGCACGCGCGCATCGCCGAGGAGCGCAAGAAGGAAGCGGGCGATCCGATCGTGCCGGTCGCGCAGGCGATGGTCGGCGAAAGCCGGCTGCTGGCGTTCGACGAGCTGGTCGTCAATAATTCGGCCGATGCGATGATCCTGTCGCGGCTGTTCACCGCGATGTGGGCGCGCGGGTTGACGGTGGTCGCGACCTCGAACCGCGCGCCGGGCGACCTCTATAAGGACGGGCTCAACCGCGAGCATTTCCTGCCCTTCATCGCCTTGCTCGAGGAGAAATGCGCGGTCGTGGGCTTGAACGGCCCGGTCGATTACCGCCGCGACCGGCTCGGCTCGATGAAGCTCTGGTACGCGCCGAGCGGCGAGGCGACGACCAAGGCGCTCTCCGCCGCCTTTTTCGCGCTCACCGATTACCCGCCCGAGGACCGCGCGCATGTGCCGAGCGAGGATCTGGCGCTCCCCGGCGGACGCATGCTGCACGTGCCCAAGAGCCTGAAGGGGGTGGCGGTGTTCAGCTTCAAGAAGCTGTGCGCCGAGGCGCGCGGCGCGGCCGATTATCTATGCGTCGCGCGGCGCTTCCACACCGTGATCATGGTCGGCATTCCGCGCTTGGGGCCGGAGAACCGCAACGAAGCCGCCCGCTTCGTGACGCTGATCGACGCGCTCTACGAGCACAACGTCAAATTCATCGCCGGCGCCGACGCCGCGCCCGAGGCGCTGTACGTGGCGGGCGACGGCGCGTTCGAGTTCGAACGCACGGTGAGCCGGCTCCAGGAAATGCAGTCCGATGCCTATCTCGCGCGCGGGCATGGGGCGGGCTGACGGCTGGAATTTGAAAGCCGGCGGCATCGGTCGCGATTAAGCAGTTTCCGTCATGCCGGACTTGGTCCGGCATCCACCGTGGCGCCTAGCAAGCGGTCGACAGGCCCAGCACGACCGTGGACCCCGGAACAAGTCCGGGGTGACGGGCGCGCGGAGGCGAAGGCGGCTCGACACGCTCGTTGTAGCTTACGTCAACCTTCTATTGCTAATGCGAACGCTTATCAACACCTCGATGGCGACACGCAAATCAGCGCTTGCCCTCGCTCCGCGACGGGCCTAAGCCCTAGCCGCCTTTTGCGGGCCACCCGGCCCCTCAACCCTAGCCCCATGGGAGGTCAGTGATGGCGCGCAAGAAAATCGCTTTGATCGGTGCCGGCAATATCGGCGGCACGCTCGCCCATCTCGCGGCGATGAAGGGGCTCGGCGACGTCGTGCTGTTCGACGTGGTCGAAGGGGTGCCCCAGGGCAAGGCGCTCGATCTCTCGCAATGCGGCCCGGTCGAAGGCTTCGACGCCAAGATCACGGGCACCAATGATTATGCCGATATCGCGGGCGCCGACGTGTGCATCGTCACGGCGGGCGTCGCGCGCAAGCCGGGGATGAGCCGTGACGATCTGCTCGGCATCAATCTGAAAGTGATGAAAGCGGTAGGCGAGGGGATCGCCGCGCACGCGCCCGACGCTTTCGTGATCTGCATCACCAACCCGCTCGACGCGATGGTGTGGGCGCTGCGCGAATTTTCGGGCCTGCCGCACCAGAAAGTGGTCGGCATGGCGGGCGTGCTCGACTCGGCGCGCTTCTCGACCTTCCTCGCGCAGGAATTCGGCGTGTCGGTGCAGGACGTGACGAGCTTCGTGCTCGGCGGGCACGGCGACACGATGGTGCCGGTGGTGCAATATTCGACCGTCGCCGGCATTCCGGTGCCCGACCTGATCAAAATGGGCCGCTCGACCCAAGAGCGGATCGACGCGATCGTCCAGCGCACCCGCTCGGGCGGCGGCGAGATCGTCGCGCTGCTCAAGACCGGCTCGGCCTATTATGCCCCGGCGACGAGCGGCATCGCGATGGCGGAAAGCTATCTCTACGATCAGAAGCGCCTGCTGCCGGCGGCGGTGCATCTGACCGGGCAATATGGCGTCGACGATCTTTACGTCGGCGTGCCGTGCATCATCGGCAAGGACGGCGTCGAGCAGGTGATCGAGATCGCGCTGGACGAGACGGCGAAGGCCAATTTCCAGGTCTCGGTCGATGCGGTGAAGGAGCTGCTGGTCGCGTGCAAGGGGATCGAGCCGAGCCTGGGTTGAGCGAGGCGAGGCCCCGGGCGTTTGACATGAAAGTGACGCGACCCCAGCTTACACATAGCCTGTGTAAATCGGAGATCGGGTGATGACGCGGAACCTCACGCTCGCCGTGGAAGAGGAACTGCTCGACCGCTATCGGTCCTTCGCGCGGCGTCGGGGCACCACGGTCAACGCGATGATCCGCGCGCATATGGCGGCGACGGTCGGCATGGACGACCAGGCGAAGCGCGCGGCGGTCGCCTGGATGCGCGAGCGCGCGCGGCACGGCCCCAAGGCCGAGAGCGCCGAGCCGATGACGCGCGGATGGGGCGACCATGAAGATTGACGGCTTCTTGGACAGCAACATCCTCGTCTACGCGGCCTATCCGACGCCCGGCGAAGACTGGAAGCAGGAAATCGCGATCGACCTGATCGAAAGCAATGAATTCGCCATTTCGTCGCAAGTTTTGTTCGAGTTCCTGAACTCGACGACGCGCAAGCGCAAGCCGGGTCTAACCCTCGCCGACGCGCATCACTGGCTCGAGACGCTTCCCGCCGCGACCGTGGTCGGTGCCGATCGCTCGCTCGTCGCCGAGGCGGTGGCACTCGCCGATCGTTACAGAATCGTCTTTTGGGACGGCGCGATCATCGCCGCCGCCGGGCGCGCGGGCGCCAAAACGCTCTACACCGAAGACTTGAATGACGGGCAACATTATGGCGCGGTTCAGGTCGTCAATCCCTTCAACCGAACCGGGGAGGATGCGCGGTGAGCCTTTGGCTTGGCCTGGTTGGAAGCGCTGCGCTAGCCGCCGCCCCAGCGGCGCAGGGTGGCTTGCTGAAGCCGGCAGACCTACCGGTGATCGTCGAAGACGTGGCGGCTTGCTATCGCCATATGTCGATCACGGGGCCCGACATTAACGGCCTTATCGCGGCAGGATGGCGCCGTTACGAAACCACCGACCTTCCCGAGCGAAGCTTTCTGGCAGGGATCCCGCTCTTCAGTCGGGGCGATGGCGTGGTTATCGCCTGGGCCGGAGCTGGTAACCTGCACGGCGGGTGCACGGTCGTGGCGATCCCCCGTTCATCAATTGATCGCGCCACGCTGCGCGATGGCGTGTCGGCCGCGCTCGGTGCCGCGCCCGTTTTTGAGGGGGGGGCTGGCGTGCTGTGGGCGCCAAAGGGTGCGAACGATGTCTTGGTGCTGATGACGCCAGACCCCGTCAACGCCGCTGCCGTCAACTTCGTTATGCGGGCAAGCGTCGAAGAGTGGGAGCGAAAGCTGCCCCCACGAACGCGCCCGCCTGAAGACTCCGGAACAGCGCTTTCGAACGACCAACAATAAGCCCGTTGGGCGACATCAACTCAATCAGGAGCCCCCATGTCCATCCTCGTCAACCAGCACACCAAGGTCATCACCCAGGGGATGACTGGGGAAACCGGCACTTTCCACACCAAGGCGGCGCTTGCCTATGGCACGCAAATGGTCGCGGGCGTCACCCCGGGGAAGGGCGGGACGATGCACCCCGACCCCGAGGTGAACCTGCCGATCTACGACACGGTCCACGAAGCCGTCGCCAAAACCAGCGCCACCGCGAGCGTCATCTATGTGCCCCCCGCCTTCGCCGCCGATTCGATCCTGGAGGCGATCGACGCCGAAGTGCCGCTGATCGTGACGATCACCGAGGGCATTCCGGTGCTCGACATGGTCAAGGTCAAGCGCGCGCTCTCGGGCTCGAAGTCGCGCCTGATCGGCCCCAATTGCCCGGGGGTCCTCACGCCAGAGGAGTGCAAGATCGGCATCATGCCGGGCAGCATCTTCAAAAAGGGCTCGGTCGGCGTCGTGTCGCGCTCGGGCACGCTCACTTACGAAGCGGTGTTCCAAACCTCGAACGCCGGGCTCGGCCAGACGACCGCGGTCGGCATCGGCGGCGATCCGGTGAACGGCACCAATTTCATCGACGTGCTCGAACTCTTCCTGGCGGACGAGGCGACGCAATCGATCATCATGATCGGCGAAATCGGCGGCTCGGCCGAGGAAGAGGCCGCGCAATTCCTGCGGGACGAAGCCAAGCGCGGGCGCCAAAAGCCGATGGTCGGCTTCATCGCCGGGCGCACCGCGCCACCGGGCCGCCGCATGGGCCATGCCGGCGCGATCGTCTCGGGCGGGCAGGGCGGCGCCGAGGACAAGATCGCGGCGATGGAAGAAGCCGGCATCCGCGTCGCCGCGAGCCCGAGCGAATTGGGCTCGACGCTCGTCGAAGTGTTGAAGGGCTGACCGCCCGGGGGGGCAGGAGAGCTTATATGGCCGATGTGACCGAAATCGCCGGGGTCAGCCCCGCCTTCATCGAAACGCTCGAACGTCGCTTCAATCGCGATCCGGCGAGCGTCGACCCCGCCTGGCGCGGCTTTTTCGAAGGACTGGGCGCCGCCGCGCCGAGCTGGGCGCGCGCCAATTGGCCGCTCGCCGACACCGACGAGCTGACCGCCGCGCTCGACCCCGCGCAGATGCAACCGGCGGCCAAGCCGGCGAAGGCCGCGCCCGCGCCCGCCCCCGCCGCCGCCCCCGACGCCGATACGATCGCGCGCGCCGCGCAGGATTCGATCCGCGCGATGATGCTGATCCGCACCTATCGCGTGCGCGGGCATCTCGCCGCCAAGCTCGATCCCTTGGGCATCGCCAAGCAGGAACTCCCCGCCGATCTGACGCCCGAATATCACGGCTTTTCGGGCGCCGATCTCGATCGCCCGATCTATCTCGGCGGGGCGCTCGGCTTGCAAAGCGGCACGGTGCGCGAGATCGTCGAGACGTTGCGCGCCAATTATTGCGGCAACGTCGGCCTGGAATATATGCACATCGCCGATGTCGAGGAACGCCGCTTCCTGCAAGAACGCATGGAAGGCAAGGACAAGGCGATCGAATTCACCGATAACGGCAAGCGCGCGATCCTGAACAAGGTGATCGAGGCCGAGCAATGGGAGCGTTTCCTCGGCAAGAAGTACGTCGGCACCAAGCGTTTTGGGCTCGACGGCGGCGAGAGCATGATCCCGGCGCTCGAATCGATCATCAAATATGGCGGCCAGTACGGCGTTCGCGAGATCGTCTATGGCATGGCGCATCGCGGCCGGCTGAACGTGCTCGCCAATGTGATGGCCAAGCCCTTGCGCGTGATTTTCCACGAATTCGGCGGCGGCTCGCAGAACCCGGACGACGTCGGCGGTTCGGGCGACGTGAAATATCACCTCGGCACCTCGACCGACCGCGAGTTCGACGGGATCAGCGTGCATATGTCGCTGGTCGCCAACCCCTCGCATCTCGAGGCCGCCGATCCGGTGGTGCTCGGCAAGACCCGCGCGATCCAGACGATCGCGGGCGATCTCGGTACGCACGCCGCCTCGCTGCCGGTGCTGATCCATGGCGACGCCGCTTTCGCGGGTCAGGGCATCGTGTGGGAGTGTTTCGGCTTTTCGGGGCTGAACGGCTATAACACCGGCGGCTGCATCCACTTCGTCATCAACAATCAAATCGGCTTCACCACCTCGCCCCAATTCGCGCGCAGCTCGCCTTATCCGAGCGACGTCGCCAAGGGGGTGCAGGCGCCGATCTTCCATGTGAACGGCGACGATCCCGAAGCGGTGACCTTCGCCTGCAAGATGGCGATCGATTATCGCCAACGTTTCCACCGCGACGTGGTGATCGACATGTGGTGCTATCGCCGCTTCGGCCACAACGAAGGCGACGAGCCGAGCTTCACCCAGCCGCTGATGTACGAACGCATCCGCCAACATCCGCCGGTGAGCGAGATTTACGGCAAGAAGCTAATCGCCCAGGGCGTGATCGACCAGGCGTGGATCGACGACAAGGTGAAGCAATTTACCTTGCTGCTCGAAGGCGAGTTCGAGGCGGGGCAAAGCTATAAGCCCAACAAGGCCGATTGGTTCGCCGGGCGCTGGTCGGGCCTCCACGCCCCCGCCGATCCCGAGACCGCGCGGCGCAACATCGAAACCGGCATCGATCGCAAGCTGTTCGACGCGATCGGCCGGGTGCTGACGACGGTCCCCGAAAGCGTGCGCATCCACAAGACGCTCGCGCGGGTGATCGACGCCAAGCGCGCGATGTTCCAATCGGGCAACGGCTTCGATTGGGCGACCGGCGAGGCGCTGGCCTTCGCTTCGCTGCTTTACGAAGGCTATGGCGTGCGGCTGTCGGGCCAGGACTCGGGGCGCGGCACCTTTAGCCAGCGCCACGCGGTGTGGGTCGATCAGCAGGACGAGCACAAATATATCCCGCTCGCGACGATCGAGCATGGCCGGTTCGAAGTGCTCGATTCGCCCTTGAGCGAATATGGCGTGCTCGGCTTCGAATATGGCTATGCGCTCGCCGACCCCAAGACGTTGGTGTTGTGGGAAGCCCAGTTCGGCGATTTCGCGAACGGCGCGCAGATCATGATCGACCAGTTCATCGCCGCAGGCGAGGCCAAATGGCTGCGCGCCAATGGTTTGGTGATGCTGCTCCCGCATGGCTACGAAGGCCAGGGCCCCGAGCATAGCAGCGCGCGGCCCGAGCGCTTCCTGCAACTGTGCGCGCAAGACAATATGCAGGTCGCCAATTGCACCACGCCCGCCAATTATTTCCATCTGCTGCGCCGGCAGATGCACCGCAATTTCCGTAAACCCCTGATCGTCTTCACGCCCAAATCGCTGCTGCGGCACAAAATGGCGGTGTCGAGCGCCGAGGAATTCCAGGGCGACAGCCATTTCCGCCGCATCCTATCCGATCCGCAAGCCCCGGCCGACGACGAGGTCAAGCGGCTGGTGCTTTGCTCGGGCAAGGTCGCTTATGATCTGATCGAGGCGCGTAACGCCGCGGGCGATGCCGAAACCGCGATCGTACGGATCGAGCAGCTCTATCCCTTCCCCGGCGAGCCCCTGGTCGTGCGGTTGAAGCGGATGGTGAATTTGGAAGAGGTGGTCTGGGCGCAGGAGGAGCCGAAGAACAACGGCTATTGGACCTTCGTCGAGCCGTTCATCGAGGAGGCGCTGAGCGCGGCCGGGGTGGCGCCGAAGCGCGCGCGCTATGCCGGGCGCGCGGCCGCCGCCTCGCCCGCGACCGGGCTCGCCAAGCGCCATCAGATCGAACAAGGCGCGCTCGTCGCCGAGGCGCTGGGCCATAGCGTGCGCGACGAGATCCGCCGGATGCAGCATTAGGGGCAGTGGCGTTGGCGCATCCAAGCCCCTTGACCGTCATGCCGGACCTGGTCCGGCATCCACCGTCGTTCCAGGCCTTGCCAGGCAAGGCCAGGCGCGACGGTGGACCCCGGAACGAGCCCGGGGTGACGCCATCCTTTTCATCAGCCGGCCCAGCCAGGCTCTAAGCGTTGCGAGGAACGACCATGGCAACCGAAATCAAAGTGCCCGTGCTGGGC
>LWDI01000029.1:0-176 GCA_002083475.1 Proteobacteria bacterium SG_bin5 | reverse complement strand
AGCGACGCTGGGCGAATGGCTGAAACAGCCGGGCGATCCGGTGAAGGCCGATGAACCCGTCGCAAGCCTGGAGACCGACAAGGTCTCGGTCGAAGTGCCGGCGCCCGTCGCCGGGGTGATGGGTGAACATGCGGTCAAGGTCGGCGACACGGTGCAGGTCGGCGCGATGATCGGCA
>LWDI01000028.1:33406-33565 GCA_002083475.1 Proteobacteria bacterium SG_bin5 | reverse complement strand
CGGCGCCGGCCGCGACCGGGGGCGTGGTCCCCTCGCCCGTCGCGCCCTCGGCCGGCGCCGCCGGCGCGGGCGCGACCACGGGCGCGGCGAGATCGGGATAGTCCTTGATCATGCTCACCCCACCCAGCGGCTTGTTGAGCCCCTGGTGGCAGGTTTGGC
>LWDI01000028.1:0-33395 GCA_002083475.1 Proteobacteria bacterium SG_bin5 | reverse complement strand
TCGCCATGCGGCCCCTTGCGATAGGCCGGGAAGACGCTGGCGAGCGACGAGATATATTGCGTGTTCACGTCGCGCGCCATGCGGATGCCGTACCAGGCGGTGGCGCGCTGCGGCGTGCTCTGCGACCAATCCGACCAGGCACGGCTGTTATGGCAGAAGGTGCAATTGACGCCCAAGGCGGACGACATGTGCATCATCAAGCCATAAGTCTGCTCGGTGCGCGCGATCGAGGCGCGCGAGGCCGGATTGGGCAGCGCCTTGGCCCCTTGCACGCGGATATTGCCGCGATTTTCGATATAGGGGCTGAACGGATCATAAGGCAGCGAAGCATAAGCGACGCTCGGCGCGGGCGTGTCCTGCCCGTGTTTATAGCCCGCGAGCTTCGCCCCCGCGCCCGGCGCATCAGCCATCGACCATACATAGCGCGGCACCGCATTGCCGCGGTGGCAGGTATAGCAAGTGACGCCCGTCTGCTGGACGTGGTTCGACCAGCGCGAATTGATCGCCTGCGTCATCTGGATCATCCGCCGCGCGACGACCTTGGTATATTTTTCGTCCGAGGCGAGATTGTTGGGATTGTGGCAGTAATTGCAGCCGACGTTGTTCGGATCGGCGCCTTCCTGCGGCGCGACCCAGGTATTGATCGCGAGCATCAGATAGTTGAAACGCTCGGCCGAGATGTCGCCCAGCACCCGCACGTTCTGATAGACTTCGCGCGCGCGCTGGCCGTCGGCGGGCGGCAGTTCATAGGGCGGCGGCGGCACCGGTTGCGGCGCGTGGCGCTTGGCCGTCGTCACCTGGTTCAGCCCGGTGCCGCGATAGCCATTTTGCGCGACGAGCTTGGGGCCGAATTCACAGCCCGACAGGGTCAGCGAAAGGGCGCCGGCGATCACCGGCGCGAGATAGCGAGACGCAGTCATTGCGGGGCTCCCGGCAAAGTGGCTGGATCGATCACGCCCGTACTCGGATAAGCAGGAGCATAGCCGTGCTGCTGGGCCCAAAGGAACCAGTTGTCGACCAGCGTACCGGTGATGAGGATGCCGATCCCGCCGGTGAGCGTCGTCAGCACCGCGAACCACCATGCCCAGCGGTGGATCGATTCCATCGTCGCGTTGAACCCCATCGTCCAGCGCCAGAACAAGGCGGCGCGCTCGGTCGCGGTGCCGCGATCGACGATCTGTTCGATCTCGCGCTCGCCGCCATAGCGGCCGACCGCGAGGATCGTCGCGCCGTGCATCGCGAACAAGAGCGTCGAGCCATAAAGGAAGACGATCGAGAGCGCGTGGAACGGGTTGTAGAACAAATTGCCGTAGCGGATCGAAAAAGCCGCCGTCCAATCGAGGTGCGGGAAGATGCCGAAGGGCACGGCTTCCGACCAGCTGCCCATCAGGATCGGGCGGATGAAGCCCAACACCAGATAGAGCCAGATCGCGCTCGCGAAGGCCCAGGCGACATGCGTCCCCATCTTCAGCGCGCGGGCGCGCAGATAAGTGCGGATCCACCAGAGGATGATCGACAGCGTCAGGAAGAAGCCGGTGATCAGCCACCAGCCGCCTTCCTGCAGCGGCGGCAGGATGCGCAAGCCATATTGCGGCGCCGGCGGCTCGAGCGCGAGCCAGAAGAGCTGGCGCACGAACTGGATCGGGTTCCAGTTCACGCTCGCCCACATGTTGAGCCCGATGATCACGAAGGCGAGCGTGCCGAACACGAGCGCCGCCGATCCCAGATAGCCGAGATGGATCGGGCCGATTTGCGCGTTGCCGAGCTTGCCGATCCAATGATTGTAGAAGGGCGTGCCGGTCCGTGGCTCGCTCCCGTCCGTCGCGGGCGGGCCGAATTCTGCGGGTCCGCGGATTTGGACTTGGGTGAAGATATTTTGATAGGTCGCCATCGCTCCCTCCCCGCTCAGCGCCAAATCGGCAGGTTGAGCCACCAGGTCCACCATTCGGGCCAACCGCGCGTCCACACGGGGCCAGAGATGATGATGCACACCGCGCTCCAGAAACCGGCGTTCAGCGCCAGCAACAGCCCCAGCCGGTGAATGCCGAGCGTGCCGATCGAATAGCCGATGGTATCGCGGAAGAACGCGTCTTCATATTCGGGCGACTTCACCTCGTCGCCCGGCAGCGGATTGACCGCCGACAACACCAACGCGCCGTGCAGCGCGAGCGCGAACGTGGTGGTGAAGAAGAAGCTCACCGCCAGCATGTGCGCCGGGTTGTAGTGGAAGTGCAGATATTGATAGCCGGTGTTCGACACCCAGTCCAAATGGCTCCAGATGCCGTAGGGAAAGCCCCAGTGCCACGCGCCCATCAGGAACGGGCGGAACACGACCAGCGTGACATAGGCGAAAATCGCAAAACCGAAGGCGATGGGCACGTGATAGCCCATGCCGAGCTTGCGACATATCTCCACCTCGCGCAGCGCCCAGGAACAAAAGGCGCCGATCGCGCAGATGGTAATGATCTGCCACAGCCCGCCTTGCAGCAAGGGCGCGAGGCCCAGGCCATATTTGAGATCGGGCGGCGCGATCGAGATCAGCCAGGGGTTCCAAGTCGGACCCTGGCTCGCGCCATAAAGGATCAGCGCCGTGCCGACGCCCGCGAACAGGATCGTGGTGATCCCGAAGAAGCCGACGTAAAAGGGGCCGATCCAATAATCGAACAGATCGCCGCCGATGAGCGTGCCGCCCCTTACTCGGTACTTCCGTTCATAACTTAGCAGTGCCATGGATCAAGCTCCCGCACCCGCGCGTCCTAAGGGACGTCGGCAGTTAATGGCCTTGCGGCTGAAACGCCGGGCGAAGGCGTGGCGGGGGAGCGCCCGTAAGCGCCCGCGCCACCACCCTCGCCCGCGTCGCCGCGCTACGCCCGCGACACGATACTCGGCTGGGCGCGCTTTACTGTGCCGGCGGAGCGGCAGCGGCCGGCGCGGCGGCGGCCGCTTCGGTGTGCGGCCCGTCGAGCCAGTTGTAGCGGTTGGTGCTGAGCAGAATGAAGTGAATCAGCACCGCCAGCGAAAAGAGGAAGATCGCCAGCACCGTCAGGATGCGGCGGCCATCGAAAGTGACCCACATTCTCCACATGATCGTCTCTCCTCAGGCTTTGCCGGTAACGTGGAGCGGCGCCGTGGCGGTGAGACCCGCCTTGTACGGCGCGGTGCCCGGGAACCACGGGCGCCATTGCCACACCAGGAAATGCGCGACGCACGCAACGAACACGAAAAAGCCCATCGAGACGGTAAAGAGTTTGTGAAACTCCTTCGCCTCGTCCGGGGTCATATAGGTCCCCGGCCCCATGCGATCGTCAGTCATAAACGCTCCTTCCTTCTGGGTCGTGCCGGCGAGATGGGGCGCGCGGCTCGCGTCCCCCGACGGATCCACCGGGGGAAGCGCCCCGGGGGATGATGGTGCCGCGCGTGGGCGCGGCGAATGCTGTGCGGCGGCTCATGGCACCGCCTCGGCGAGCAGGGCGTCCAGCCGTTCGGGCGAGACGCGGGTTTCGCCCGCGCGGCGCGCGGCGGCCTCGGCCGCGTCGCGCAGCCGCTTGGCGGCCGAGATGCGGAGCAGCACCGGCTCGGCCTCGAGCCGCAGATCGAGCGCGGCCTTGGCGGCGTCGTCCCAAGCGATCGGCGCCTCGCGCGCGGGGGTGGGTTCGACCGCGTCGAGCTGGGTGGCGAGCGGCAGGATGTGGAAAAGCGCGTCGAACAACGCGTTGCACACTTCCTGGACGAGATAGGTCGCCCCCGCATAGCCCATGAAGGGCGTGCCCGTGTGGCGGCGGATGATCGCGCCGGGGAAGCTCGCCGGGATATAGACCCCGCGCCCGCCCGCCTCGGCGAGATACATGCGTTCGTTATACGAGCCGAACAGCACGAGCGGCGGGTTGCTCTTGATCGCCGCGCGCACCGCCGCATTGTCGGGCTTCACCCCGGCCGAGCGTTGGAAGGCGAAGGTGCAGGGCAGCCCCATTTCCTCTTCCAGGAAATGCCGCAGCCCGCGCGCGTAAGTTTCGGTCGCGACGACGCCGAAGCTCGCGGTGGCGAAGAAATCCTGCGTCACCGAGCGCCACAAATCCCAAAGCGGCTTGATCGTGCTGTGCTTTTCGCGCGCGATGAACGGCTCGGGATCGAGCCCGAGCAGCTCGCCGAGCGTGCGCAGGAAAGCGGTGGTCGAACCGAGCCCGATCGGCGCCTGGAGATAAGGCCGCTCGAGCGCCTCGCACAGTCCGCGCCCGAATTCGCGGTAGAGGCACACGTTCACCTCGGCATCGGCCAATTGGCGGATGTCGGCCAAATGGCTGCCCATCGGGAAGACGAGGTTCACCTCGGCGCCGATCCCCTCGACCAGGCGGCGGATCTCGGCGAGATCGCTCGGCAGGTTGAAGCTGCCATAGATCGCGCCGATGATGTTGACCTTCGGGCGGGCACCCGCCTTGCGGCGCGGCGGCGGCATTTTCTTCGGCCCGAACTGCGTCCACAGCCAGGTGAGCGCGCGGTCGGCGGACTGCCACTGATCCTCGTCGATCGTGCGCGGCAGAAAGCGCTGGATATTGGTGCCCTCGGGCGTCACCCCGCCGCCGATCATCTCGGCGATCGAGCCGGTGACGACGACCGCGGGCAGATCGGGGTCGAGGCTCTTCCAGGCGCGACGCATCGCGCCCTCGGTGCCGTCGCGGCCGAGTTCTTGTTCGGACAAGCCGGTGACGGTGATCGGCAGCTCGTGCGGCGGCAGCGCGTCGGTATAGTGCAGCACCGAGGTGACGGGGAGATTCTCGCACCCCACCGGCCCATCGATGATGACTTGCAGGCCCTTGATCGCGGTGAAGGCGTAAACCGCCCCCCAATAGCCGCCCGCGCGATCGTGATCGAGGATCAGCATGTTAGTTCCTCCCCACTGGTGGGGAGGTGGCAGCGCGAAGCGCTGACGGAGGGGGGCACGCTCTTGGCGCCGCCCCTTCCACCGTGCCGTGCACGGTCCACCTCCCCGTAAACGGGGAGGATTTGGTTCACGCGGCTAAACACCCACCGCCTCCTCGGCCTTGGCGGCGGCGATGCGGCGCGCGGCGAATTTGGCTTTGAATTCGGGGCGCAGCACCGGCGCGTCTTGCCAGACGCCGGCGGTCTCCTCGCGGCCGACGCCTTCGAAGAAATCGCGCATCGCGTCGAAGCGCGCCTGGTTCGCCATCGCGCCGTTCACCACCATCGCGAGGCTCCCCGCGCCGGCCGGCCCCATCAGCGGCCGCGCCGAAATGAGGTTGGTGAAATAAAGCGCGGGCGTGCCCTTGCTCTTGGCGTGCTGGACGACGGGCGTGGTGCCGATCGCGAGATCGGGGCCGAATTCCTCGACCGCGGCGATGTCTTGCTCGAGGCTCGCGCGATATTGGACGCGCGCGCCATGCGCCTCCAGCCAATCGCGATCGGCCTCGCTCCAGGGGGTGCGCGGGCAGGCGGTGCCGACATAGGGCACGTGCGCGCCGCTTTCGATGAGCAGCCGCGCGACGAGCAGTTCGGAGCCTTCATAGCCCGAAACCGTGATCCGCCCTTTGACCGGGCGCGCGGCGAGCGCGCCGGCGATCGCGGGCAGAAAGCGGTTCTTGGCGGCGTCGATCTTGGCTTGGGCGACGCCGCACGCCGCGCCCACCGCGTCGAGCCAGGCGGCGGTGCCGTCGCGCCCGACCGGGGCCGAGCCGATGACGCGGCGACCCGCCCCTTCGAACACACGCACGCTGGCGGTGTAGAAGGGATGGATCGCCGCGACCACCGCGCCATCGAGCGCTGCATAGAGTTCGCGCCATTCGCGCGTCGGGACGACCGGGCCGGCCGCGAGGCCCAGCGGCTCCAGCATCAAGCCGATGCCGGGTGGGTCGGCCGGGAACATCTCGCCCAGGAGAGTCACCGTCGGCCGGTCCGATCGTTCCTTGGGGGCGGCGACCGGGCCGGCCTCGGCCTCGTTCGCCGCGTAAGCGAGCATCGCGCCCGCGAGCACGTCCTTCGCCTCGGCATGCGTCGGCACGCCGAAGCCCGGCACGTCGATGCCGATGATCCGCACGCCGTTGATCGCCTTGGGCAGCAATTGCAGCGGCACGCCCGAGGCGGTCGGCACGCAGAGATTGGTCACCACGATCGCGTCATAGAGCGCGGGATCGGCGGTCTGCTCGACGGCTTCCTTGATGTCCTCGAACAATTTGCCGGTGACGAGCGTTTCGGAATTGAACGGCACATAGCCGACCGTCCGCCGCGCGCCGTAGAAATGGCTGGTGAAGGTGAGGCCATAGACGCAGCAGGCCGAGCCCGAGAGGATGCTCGCGGTGCGCCGCATCCTGAGGCCCACGCGCAGCGAGCCGAACGCCGGGCACATCGATTGCGGCTGATCGTGCGGCCCTTGCGGATAATCGGCGGCATAGCGTTCGAGCACGCCCGCCTTGCCCGCCTCGATCGCCGATTGGCGCAGCGTATCCTTGGAGGCGCAGCCACCATTCCTCCCCGAGCTTTGCTCGGGGAGGGGGACCACTGGCGTAGCCAGTGGTGGAGGGGCGTCGAGTGTCAGCCGATCGGCGCTGCGGGCCGCCCCTCCACCATGCTGCGCATGGTCCCCCTCCCCAAGCGGCGCTTGGGGAGGACCGGATTTGGCCTCAGACGGTGTCATAGATCACCTCGAGGCTGGGCTTGGGGACATAAGCGGCGCCGCGCATATCGGCTTGCGTCGCGGGGAGCAGCGTCACATGGCCGCCGGTATCCTCGGGCTTGAACAGGCCGAGCAGCGCGTCGCCTTCGAGCGGGGTCGGGCGCACCGGTGGCGCGGCGGCGACGTTCAGCGCCAATTGCTCGAACAAGGGCGCCCATTCGCCGCCGGGCTTGCCGATGATTTGATAATTGGCCGATTTGCGGCGAATATCCTCATGCGCCGGGATCGCGGCGAGCACCGGAATGCCGGCGGCCTCGGCGAAGGCGTGGGCCTCGCCGGTGCCGTCATCCTTGTTGATCAAAATGCCCGCGACGCCGACGTTGCCGCCCAGCTTGCGGAAATATTCCACCGCCTTGCAGACGTTGTTCGCCACATAAAGCGATTGCAGATCGTTCGAGCCGACGACGATCACCTTCTGGCACATGTCGCGCGCGATCGGCAGGCCGAAGCCGCCGCACACCACGTCCCCCAGGAAATCGAGCAGGACGTAATCGAATCCCCATTCGTGGAAGCCCAATTTTTCGAGCGTCTCGAAACCATGGATGATGCCGCGCCCGCCGCAGCCGCGACCGACCTCCGGCCCGCCCAGTTCCATCGCGAACACGCCGTCGCGCTGGAAGCAGACGTCCTCGATCCGCAATTCCTCGCCCGCCAGCTTTTTCTTCGAGCTGGTCTCGATGATCGTCGGCGTCGCCTTGCCGCCGAAGAGCAGGCTGGTCGTGTCGCTCTTGGGATCGCAGCCGATCAGCAGCACGCGCTTGCCCTGCTGCGCCATCATATAGCTCAAATTGGCGAGCGCGAACGACTTGCCCGAGCCGCCCTTGCCGTAAATCGCGATGATCTGCGTTTCCTTGGTCACCGGCCCCGAGGGCACCGGATCGGGCTCGCGCCCCGCCTCTTCACGCAAGGCTCCTACATCGAGCATCATTTGGCGGACCTCCAATCGAGAACCATTTTCACGCATTCCGGGTCTTGGAAGGCGGTCGCATAAGCATCGACCGCCTCGCTCGCGGGGCGGACATGGCTGACCAACCCGTCGAGGCTGAGCGCGCCCGCTTCGACCAAGGCGATCACCGCCCGGCTGTCTTCGGGCGTGAATTCGGCGGCGATGCGCAGCCGCGCCTCGCGCATGAAGGCGTGGGGATAAGCGAAGCTCAGCTTGTCGTAGAAACCCGCGAGCACGATCTCGCCGCCGCGCGCGAGCCGGCTGATCCAGGCGTCGAGCTGGCTGCCGGCGCCGCTCGCGTCGCAGATCGTCGCATAGTCACGCCGCAGATCGAGGTTGGGATCGATCACCGCATAGCCTTCGGCGCCGGCGCGGCGCGTCGGATTGGTCTCCCAAACGATCGGCGGTCGATCGCCGAGCGCGACCACCAGCCGCGCGATCAGCCGGCCGAGAATGCCGTGCCCGATCACCAGTTCGGGCAATTGCCCGCCGATGACCGCGTGATGCGCGGTCGCCGCGAGCGCGAGCAGCACGCCGCGCTCGCCGATCGCCGGATCGATCCGCAGCGCCCGCGCCGAGGGCAGAACGACTCGCTCGGCCGAGCCGCCGAACAAGGCATGCGCGCCGACGAAGCAATTGGCGCCGGGCACGAACACCCATTCACCGATCCGCTCGCGCGCGAGCGACCCCGCGTCGACGACGCGCCCGACCGATTCATAGCCCGGCACCAGCGGATAGCCCATGCCGGGAAAGGGCGGCATCGCGCCCGACCAAAGCAATTTCTCGGTGCCGGTGCTGATACCGCTCCAGGCGATCTCCACCAGCACGTCGCCCTCGGCGACGGGCGCCAGCGGCAAGGGGCGCAGTTCGATGCGTTGGGGGGCCGCCAGGATGATCGCAAGCGCGTGCATGGTCGCTCCTTCGCCGCCAAAAAAACCGGGCGGGAACGCTCTATTTATGTCAATCTAACGACACGAGAGTTTGTGTCAATAGAGTTGGACATATTTCATTCGACGCCTGCAATGACAAGTTGCGCGTTGAGCGGCAGCGCGGTCGGCCTTCGCCGCCATGTTTTGAAACCCGCCTCGCCAAGCAACGCGCCGATCTCGTCGGGGCGGCGCGGGCGGCCCGATCCCATCGCCCAAAGATAAAGGCCGAAATAAGCATCCCCCATCCGCTTGGCGCCGCGCGCGCCCGCCATCGGCTCGGCGATCACGAGTCGCCCGCCCGGCGGCAGCGCGGCGCGGACCGCGCGCAGCAGCGCCAGCGCGGGGGCGTCGTCATGATCGTGGAGCACGCGCACCAGCGTGATCAGATCATGGCCGCGCGGCAGCGGATCGCCCAGGAACGAACCGCCATGCACTTGCACCCGCGCGCCCAGGCCGGCGGCCTCGATCCGGGCGGCGGCGCGCTTGCCGACCTCGGGCAGATCGAACAGGCCGATCGCGAGCCCCGGCACCGCACGCGCGACGGCGGCGGCGAACGCCCCCTCGCCGCCGCCCACGTCGAGCATCGCGCGGTGGCGCGCGAAGCGATAGGCGCCGATCACCAGCTCTGCGACCAAGGGCTGCGAGGCGGCCATCAGCCGCGAATAATCGCTCACAGCGCCCTCGGGCCCCTGCCCCGCGTCGCGCGCATAATGCCAAAAGCCCTGGAGCGCGCCGCCGCCCCCGCCGCGCCGCAGCAGCGCGACCGGATCGGCGAGATCGGCATAGAGCAAGCGGTGGTGCGCGATCATCGCGGCGATGCCCGGATTGCCGAGCAGCGCCGCGCCGTCCGGGGCGAGCGTCCAAGGCTGGGACATTTGCCCGGACAGCGGCTCGACCAGATCGAGCGCGGCGAGCGCGCGCAGCAGCCGCTCGGCGCCCGCCACCGGCATCGCCCATTCGGTCGCCAGTTCGTCGGTGGTCGCGGGCGCCGCGCGCAGCCGCTCGAACAGATCGAGTTCGATCGCGGCGGCGAGAATCTGCGAATAAGCAAAGCCTGCGACTCGATCGAACATCGTCCGCGCCTTGCTCTGGACCAGCCAGCGCAGCCCCGGCAGGCGCAGCATCGCGCGCTGGACGCCAGGGTCCGCCAGCAGACGGTTGCGCCAAGCCACCCAGCTATTGTCTTTGCGAATGGACAGTTCCATGATGTCCACCAGACTGGACGCCTCCCATCGGGGCGTCAATCGGTCGAGGAGCGAAAGCGTGGCGAACGAGCGCGACGACGTGATCGTGATCGGTGCCGGGGTGGGCGGGCTCAGCTGCGCCGCGCTGCTCGCCGCGCAAGGCCTGGCGGTGACGCTCGTCGAGGCGGTGGCCGGCCCCGGGGGCAAGATGCGCCAGCTCCGCTGCGGCGACGCGCTGGTCGATGGTGGGCCGACGGTGTTCACCATGCGCCCGGTGTTCGAGGCGATTTTCGAGGCGTGCGGCGCGCGGCTCGACGACGAAGTCAAACTCACCCCCGCGACCGTGCTCGCGCGCCACGCCTGGGGTGACGCGAGGCTCGATCTGTTCGCCGATCGCGCCGCGAGCCAAGACGCGATCGGCACGTTCGCGGGCGCCGCCGCCGCGCGCGGCTATGCCGGCTTCTGCCGCGAGGCCGAGCGGCTGTATAACGCGCTCGAGGCGCCTTTCATCTGGGCGGAGCAGCCCAACCAAATCGGGCTCGCCTGGGCGATGCTGCGCGCCAATGCCGCCGATCTCTTCTCGCGCCGGCCGTTCCAATCGATGTGGCGCGCGCTCGGCGATTATTTTCCCGATCCCCGGCTGCGCCAGCTGTTCGGCCGCTATGCCACTTATTGCGGCGCCGATCCCTGGCAAGCGCCCGCGACGCTGATGCTGATCGCGCATGTCGAGGCGAGCGGGGTGTGGCTGATCGAGGGCGGGATGGTGGCGCTCGCGCGCGCGCTCGCCGCCCTCGCCGAACGCCATGGCGCGGTGATCCGCTACCAGGCGCCGGTGCGCGAGGTCCTGGTCGATCAAGCGGGCGTCAGCGGCGTGGTGCTCGAAAGCGGCGAACGGCTGACGGCGCGGCGCGTGGTGTGCAACGCCGATCCCGCCGCGCTCGCCGCCGGGCGGTTCGGCGCCGCCGTCACCCGCGCCGCCCCGGCGATGCCGCCGCCGCTGCGCTCGCTCTCGGCGCTGGTGTGGACGACGCATGCCCGAACCGCCGGCTTCCCGCTCGCGCACCACAATGTGTTCTTCTCGGGCGATTATGCCGCCGAGTTCAAGGCGCTCGCCGCCGGGCGCGTGCCCGCCGAGCCTAGCATCTACGTCTGCGCCGCCGACCGCGCGAGCGACGGCGGCGCCCCGCTCGGCGGCCCCGAACGGCTGCAAATCCTCGTCAACGCCCCCGCGCTCGGCGATGCCCGCGCGCTTACCCCCTGGGAGATGGATCAATGCCAATCGCGGATGATCGCGTGCCTGGCGCGGGCCGGGCTCGAGCTGACGCTGCCGCCCGCGGCCACGGTGCTCACCAGCCCGGAGGGGTTCGAGGCGCTGTTCCCCTCGACGGGTGGGGCCCTTTATGGACGGGCCTCGCACGGATCGGCGGCCGCCTTCCGCCGCCCGGGATCGCGCACGCCTATCCCGGGGCTTTATCTCGCGGGGGGCGCGACGCACCTGGGGCCGGGCGTGCCGATGGCGGCGCTCAGCGGCCGGCTAGCCTGCGCTACCCTGCTCGCGGACCGCGCTTCGACGGCGCGGTTCCACCCGGCGGCTATGCCTGGTGGTATCTCGACGCGACGAGCGACGACGGCCGCTTCGGCCTGACGATCATCGCCTTCATCGGCAGCGTCTTCTCGCCCTATTACAAGGCGAGCGGGCGCGGCGCGCCCGAGGCGCATTGCGCGCTCAACGTCGTGCTCACCGGCCCCTATGCCAATTGCTGGGCGATGACCGAGCGCGGCGCGGGCGCGGTCGCGCGCGAGGCGCATCACCTCGCGATCGGGCCGAGCAGCCTCGCCTGGGACGGCGACGCGCTGGTGATCCATATCGACGAGACCTGCGCGCCGGTGCCGCTGCCGATCCGCGGCGTGGTGTGCGTGCGCCCCGAATGGGTGGGCGAAACCGGCTTCCACCTCGATCCGCAAGGCAAGCATCGCTGGCATCCGATCGCGCCGCGCGCGCGCGTGCAAGTCGCGCTCGCGCATCCCGCGCTCGGCTGGCGCGGCAGCGGCTATCTCGATTCGAACTTCGGCGAGGAGCCGCTCGAGGCGGGGTTTCGCGATTGGCATTGGTCGCGCGCGCATCTGCGGCGCGACGTCGCGGTGCTCTACGAGGGCACCCGCGCCGGGGGCGAGCCGTTCGAACTCGCGCTGCGGATGGATCGCCAGGGCCGGTGGGACGATGTGCCCCTCCCCCCGCGCCGCGCCTTGCCGCGCAGCTTCTGGCGGCTCGAGCGCTTGACCCGCGCCGATGCCGATGCCTGGCCGCAAGTCGAACGCACCTGGGTCGACGCGCCCTTTTACGCGCGCTCGCAACTGCGCACGCGGCTCTATGGCGAGGATGCCTGCGCGGTGCACGAAAGCCTGTCGTTGCCGCGTTTCTGCGCGCCGGCGGTGCAGTGGATGCTGCCGTTCAAAATGCCGCGCGTGGCTTGAGCCAAGGGCCCGATGCGGTTCAGGGCGCGTGGATGCCGAGCACGGGGGGCGCCACGGGCGCGGCGAGCGCCCCGGGCGGGCGCGTCGGCATGAAGCCCTGCCCCAGCAGCACCATCGACAGCACCGCCGCGAGCCCCAGCGAGCCGATCACCACCCGCGTCCAGGCGGGGCGAAAGCTGGGCTCGCTCATCGCGGCGCTCGGCAACGGTCGCGCGGCGCGCGGCGGCGGCGCGCGGGGCATGCGCTCAGGAACATCGGCGTCTCCCGGGTCTCGTGGCGGCGGGCAAGAACACCGGGGTGGTGCCTTGGCGCGCGGCGGACGAACCTCGTCGCCGGGCAGATGGGGAGGCGCGACCGCCGCATCTTGCAGCTTTTCCGCGCGCGCCGCCCATTCTTGTGTAAAACGCGCAAGCCACGCGCGCTAGAATTCTGATTTGCGGCGGTTTCCGCGCGATCGGGTCGGGTCCGCGGGCAGCGCCGCGCGGGCAGGTGCGCGGCCGCCCGCTTGGCGTTATGCTCGCGTCCCACGACGAAAGGGAGAGGACCCGATGACCCAAGCGCTCTATCCCGTGCCCGAGGCCTGGGCGCGGCGCGCTTATGTCGACGCGGCGGGCTATGAAGAACGCTATGCGCGCTCGATCGCCGACCCCGAGGGCTTTTGGCGCGAGGAAGCGCGGCGGCTCGATTGGATCGCGCCCTTCACCCGGGTGAAGGAGACGAGCTTCGACGAGGCCGATTTCGGGATCAAATGGTTCGCCGATGGGGTGCTCAACGTCAGCGCCAATTGTCTCGACCGGCATCTCGCCGAACGCGGCGATCAAGTCGCGATCCTGTGGGAGCCCGACAGCCCCGGCGAGGCGCGCCGCATCACCTATCGCGAACTCCACGCCGAGGTGTGCCGCTTCGCCAATCTGCTCAAGGCGCAAGGCGTGCGGCGTGGTCATCGGGTGACGATCTATCTGCCGATGATCCCCGAGGCGGCGATGGCGATGCTCGCCTGCGCGCGGATCGGCGCGATCCATTCGGTGGTGTTCGCGGGCTTCTCGCCCGAGGCGCTCGCCGGGCGGATCGAGGATTGCGACTCGACGCTCGTCATCACCGCCGACGAGGGGCTGCGCGGCGGCAAGCGCGTGCCCTTGAAGGCCAATGTCGATGCCGCGCTCGCGCGCGACCAGCGCGCGTCGAGCCATGGCGTCCGCCGCGTGATCGTGATCCGGCACACCGGCGCCGAGGTGCCGATGCAGCGCGAGCGCGACCTATGGTATCATGAAGCGATCGCGCGGGTGGACGGCGATTGCCCGCCCGAGCCGATGGGGGCCGAGGACCCGCTCTTCATCCTCTACACCAGCGGATCGACCGGCAAGCCGAAGGGCGTGCTCCACACCAGCGGCGGCTATCTGCTGTGGGCGGCGATGACGCACCACTATGTGTTCGATTATCGCCCGGGCGAGATTTACTGGTGCGCGGCCGATGTCGGCTGGGTGACGGGGCACAGCTATGGCGTCTATGGCCCGCTCGCCAATGGCGCGACGAGCGTGATGTTCGAAGGCGTCCCCAATTTCCCCGATCCCTCGCGCTTCTGGCAAGTGGTCGACAAATTCGGCGTCAACAGCTTCTACGGCGCGCCCACCGCTTTGCGCGCGTTGATGCGCGAGGGCGACGGCTTCGTGCGGGCGACCAGCCGCGCCTCGCTGCGGTTGCTCGGCTCGGTCGGCGAGCCGATCAATCCCGAGGCCTGGGGCTGGTATCACCGCGTCGTCGGCGAGGGGCGCTGCCCGATCGTCGATACGTGGTGGCAGACCGAGACCGGCGGGGCGATGATCACCCCGCTCCCCGGCGCGACCGCGCTCAAGCCCGGCAGCGCCACCCGCCCGATGTTCGGGGTGAAGCCGCAACTGGTCGACAATGACGGCCGCGTGATCGAGGGCGCGGGCGAGGGCTGCCTCGTCATCACCGACAGTTGGCCGGGGCAGATGCGCGGCGTCTGGGGCGATCAGGCGCGCTTCTTCCAAACCTATTTCACCACTTTTCCGGGCAAATATTTCACCGGCGACGGCTGCCGCCGCGATGCCGATGGCTATTATTGGATCACCGGGCGGATCGACGACGTGATCAACGTGAGCGGCCACCGCCTGGGCACCGCCGAGATCGAATCGGCGCTGGTCGCGCATCCGCAAGTCGCCGAGGCCGCGGTGGTCGGTATGCCGCACCCGATCAAGGGCCAAGGCATCTATGCCTATGTCACGCTCAACGCGCATGAGGCGCCGAGCGAGGAATTGCGCCGCGCGCTGGTGCAATGGGTGCGCGCCGAGATCGGACCGATCGCGACGCCCGACGTGATCCAATTCGCCCCCGCGCTCCCCAAGACGCGCTCGGGCAAGATCATGCGCCGCATTCTGCGCAAGATCGCCGAGGGCGAGCTGGGCAGCCTGGGCGACACCTCGACGCTCGCCGATCCGGGCGTGGTCGACGCGCTGATCGCCGGACGGCCGCTCGCGCCGGCGTGACGGCGCGCGGTTCGAGCAACGCACCGGGACGGGCTCGATTGGTCGGGGAGACAGGATAGCCACGGCGCGGCTAAGCCATTGCTTCTCAGCGACATTTTGAAACGATAGGGGTTCAAATACCGCTCAGTGCGCAGTTTTCACCGTGGGCTGCGGTGGAATTTCGCGGGACTTCTTCTCGTTTTCGACCAACGGTTCTACTGTTGCGCCGAACCGATCGGTCGCTAGACGGGTCTTGCCGATCGCCAGCCCGCGTTCTGCCCGATTGCCCTTTGTCGAGCCTACTGCCGACAGCTTCCCATCCGTTCGCGGCTCTACCTTTCATCATTGCGGCTGCGCTCACGGACCGCAGCCGACGCCCCCTGACGTGGCCCCATTTTTCCTCCATTTGGCGCTAGGGCACGCACTCGTAAATCGCTAGCCCTTCGGCGCGAGGTTTGATTCAAGCTCCGTGAAGGGAGCTGAGGATGCGCCAGCGTCGTTACGAGTTATCGGATTTCGAGTGGTCGGTGATCGAGCCGTTGTTGCCGAACAAGCCGCGCGGTGTTGCGCGGGTTGATGATCGGCGGGTGCTGAACGGCATTTACTGGCGGCTTCGGACCGGGTCGCCCTGGGCTGACATTCCCGAGCGCTACGGGCCTTACACGACCTGTTACAACCGGTTCGTCCGCTGGCGGAAGGCAGGTGTATGGGACCGACTATTCGAAGCGGTGTGAAAGGCTTACGAAGGCGATGTGCCGATGATCGACTCCTCGTCGATCCGCGTTCACGAGCACGGAGCGAACGGTAAAAAGGGGGCCCGGACGAGGCGGCTGCCCCCGCTGGGCACGTTGCTGGAAGCCGACGCATGGGGCGCCCGCGCGGCGGACTCACGACCAAAATCCATGCGCTGGTGGATGCGCGCGGGCTACCGATCACGCTCAAGCTGACGCCCGGTCAGGCGCACGACGGTCGCAGTGCCGCCGACATGCTTGCAACCCTCGGCGATGGCGACATGCTGCTTGCCGACCGCGCCTATGACAGCGACGCGCTCCGCGCCGACATAGTGGCGCGCGGCGCCTGGGCCAACGTCAGGCCGATGCCAAACCGCAAGCAGCGTTTCGCCTTCAGCCCCTTCCTCTATCGCTATCGCAACCTCGTTGAACGCTTCTTCAACATGAGGCGGTGACCTAGACGGCGTCGCCGCCGCAACCGCTGCGCCCACCGGTCAATCGCCCGCCCAAAAACCTCCACCGCTAAACCCATTGTAACTATTGCCGTGCCAAGGGTTACGCCCGGAGGCGGACCATGACGACACTGTATTACAGCCGGGACAAGCTTATCTTCAGCGGGGCCTTTCTGCTGTTCGGCGCGCCCATGCTGGGGCTGTTGTGCATGTTTGGCGGGCCGATCATGATGCTGATCGGGGTTCTCCTGCTGGTCAGCGGACCGCTGCTTTCGGTCGGGCGGATCGGGCGGGCGCTGGGCGACCTCAAGGCCGTCGAATATGACGAGCGGCAGATTACGCTCCATGCGCTGGGGCGGACGCGCAAGCTCAATTGGCGCGAGGTGACGGCGATCGAGGTGCAGACGCTGACCCAGAGCGTGCTGGGCGTGATCCCGGTCGACCGGCAGCATTCGATCCGCATCAGCCATTCCGGCGGCATGGTCGGCACCGCGCGCATCCTTATTCCTTTCAACGTGCTTGCCGACGACAAGGCGACCGTGGTCGCCCGCCTCGCGGACATGGAGCGCCTGCGCAGCGGGCGCGGCCAGCCGCTCCCCCGCACCGCGCCCCCGGCGCTCGACGATGAGGCCGAGCCGAGCGATTTCGATGCCGATGCGGTGATGGCGCGCTATCTCGCGCAGCGCGAGGCCGAGGCGCAGGCGGACGCAGCGGCCGCGCCCCGGATGCCGCCGCGCGTCGCCGGGTTCGGCCGCAAGCGGGCCTGAGCGCTCAAGGTCAGCTACATTAAATGCCATCGTCGGCCCGGACGGAGCTCCGGGCCTTGGCTTTTGATTGCGGACGTCGCGCCGGAAGAAATTCCTAGGCCGTGTTGACAAAAGACTTCAGCCATAGGCGTGCGTCGGCGAGGTTGAGGAAGCTCTCGAACGATAGAATGGCAAGTTGAACCAGAACGGCCGCTTCTTGCCCGTGGCAGGGTCCGGGGCCGCGCTCCACTCTTGGAAGCGCGTGGCGGGGACGAGGCAACGCCGTTCGGGGTTCGTCAGCGCCGAGCGCCAGAATGGCGAAGCATAGTTGCGGACATTGACCACGGGCGCCTTTACCCCTGCCGGCGGGGGAAAGCCCCGGCGCATCAGGTCGAGCGCGCGCTCGCCGCCATCTTTGCGTACCACCCAGCCCTCACGCCCCGGCGAGACGTAATCCTTCTCTAGCTCGCCTCGTTCGATCGCAGCGGCTGTGCTTTGCGGCACGCGAAAGTGCGCCGCGACTTCGCCGCGAGAGGTTTTGACCGAGTAGAGGTTGCACATGCGCCCTGCCTAGCTCCTACTGCGCCGAGCCGGCAGCGCCCGACTTGCTACAGCAACTGCTACTGCACTTGCTACAGCGGCTTATTATAAGTCTCTGCAAATAATAGGTTTTTTGAAATGGTCGGGGAGACAGGATTCGAACCTGCGACCCTCTGCTCCCAAAGCAGATGCGCTACCAGGCTGCGCTACTCCCCGACGCGCCCCGCCATGCGCCATCGGCGCCGCGCGCGCAAGTCGCCGCTCTAGTTCTTCGATTTGCCGCGATTTTCGAGTCGGCAGGTGATTCCACCTGCCTGGCAATCGCTCTAATCGGGGAGGCGGCGCGCGGTGAGCGTCGCGGCGGCGGCGAGCAGCGCCAGCACGGCGGCGGCGGCGGCGATCGGCAGGAGGCCGAGCAGGATGATCGGCGCGACCAGCGCCGTGCCGAGCGCGGGCAGCGCGAGCATCGCGACCACGATCAGCGCGGCGCCGCGCGCCTCGTCGCCCGCCGCCGCCACCAGCGCCGCGTTGAACCCCGCCGGCCCGCGCAGGCCCAGCCCGAGGTTGAGCAAGAGGAAGATCAGGCTCACCGCCAGCGGGCTTCGTCCGCCCGCCAGCGCATAGGCCAAAAGCCCCAACGCGCCGATCAGCCCGAGCAATGTCGCGAGCGCGATCAGCCGGCGCGTTCCCAGCCAGCGCACCAGCCTGCCCGCCGCGAGCGAGGCGAGGATGAACAGGCCGACGCCCGCCAACTGCATCGCGATGAACGCGGCGATCGTCGTCCCCAACACGCGCGTGAAAACCACCGGCGCGCCGAACACGAACACGAGCAGCGCCGCCACCGTCGCCGCATGGGCGAGCGCTTGGAGCAGGAAGCTCGGTCGGCGCAGGAGCGCGGCATAGCTTCCTGCCCGGCGTGGCGGCGGCGGTGGCCAGCCGGGCGCCAGCCGCGCGGCGAGCGCGAGCGGCAGGGCGAGCGCGGCGAGCACCCCGAAGCTCGCGCGCCAGCCCCCCAGCCCGAGCAGCGCCCAGCCGGCGACCGGCGCCAGCGCCGGCGCGAGCGATTCGATCGCGCCGATCGCCCCGAGCGCGCTCACCGCCCGCGCCCCATAAAGCCGCCGCAAAATGCCCGGCGCGAACACCCCCGCCGCCGCCGACGCCATGCCCTGCGCGAAGCGGAGCGCGATCAGGATCGGGAGCGAGGGGCTCGCCGCGCAGAGCAGCGACACCAAGGCATAAGCGGCGAGCGAGCCCGCGATCACCGTCCGCTCCGCCGCGCGCCCGGCAAGCGCGCCGAAGAGCAGCAACCCGGCCGCCATCCCGCCGGTGAAGCTCGCGAGCACATATTGCGCCTGGGCGACGCTCCCGCCGAGCGCGCGCGGCAACAGCGGCACCGCCGGCAACACCAGATCGGTGCCCGCGAAGCCGAGCACGGTCGCCCCGGCCAGGATCATGAAGACGAGCGCCCGCCCCATCCGCGCGTCAGCCGGGCTTACGCGCTCTGACGACGGCGGCCCGGCCGCCGCAGACCGTGACGAAATCGGCCCAATCGATCACCGCGCCGGCTTGTTCGAGCCAGCGCGCGACGGTTTCGATCCGTTGCGGATTGTCGAATTCGGGGGAGAACATGTCGAAAGTATCGAGGATGATCCATTCGCGCCGCTGCTGCGCCGAAAGGCCGGCGGGAAAGGCCCTGAAATCGCAAATCGGGATGAAACGCGTCAAAGCGTGCAACCCCAGCCGATCGAGCAGCCGATAAAGCGCGACCGCGCCCGGCGCATAGCCCCGGATGATCTTCAGCAGCAGGGGATGCGGAAGTTTCTTGGCGAGCGGGCGCAGCAGATATTTGGCATGGCATTTCGTCCACCAGCCCTTGATGGGGTAGAAATCGATCGCGAGCCGCCCGCCGGGCTTGAGCTTGTCGAACAGGCAGCGGACCGCGGCGCGAAAATCGGGCGTATGTTGCAGCACGCCGAAACAGAAAACGAAGTCGAACGCCTCGTCGGCGAACGGCAGTTCGTAAATACTCGCCTGGGCGAGCGTCAGTCGATCGCCGGCCAGCGCGCCGTTGGTC
Organism: Proteobacteria bacterium SG_bin5; assembly: GCA_002083475.1. Taxonomy (GTDB): domain Bacteria; phylum Pseudomonadota; class Alphaproteobacteria; order Sphingomonadales; family Sphingomonadaceae; genus Sphingomonas. The sequence continues at coordinate 14,147 of LWDI01000028.1, read as the reverse complement.
GCGAGATTGGCCTTCACCGCGTTCGAATAATCGATGCTCGCCAAAAGCGCCTCGGATTGGCGCAAGACGATGTTGGTGAAGCGACCGGCCCCCGAGCCGACCTCCAGCACGGTTTTCCCGGCGAGCATCGCGGGCGTCCACCCCGATTCGGTCCAAAAACGATCGGCCGAATGCGAATGCGATCCGTCATCGATCTGCGTCGCCGCGAAGAGATTCCACTGCATGCCGAAATTGCGGGCATAATTATCGTCGTCGACGAAGCGGGCGATGCCGTCCACGATCGGAAATCTTCTTCCCGACGGCGCGACATAAGCATCGCCCTCGCGTCGCAGCCGATCGCGCGTTCCCGGTTCGACGAAAGCGATGGTCATCCGAGGGTTCCTAGACTTGCGGCCGATACGCCGAGGATCGATCGGCGATAGACCAGCCTCGCGCTGGTCGAAAGTCCGCGAAGCCGAGCACGGTCGCCCCGGCGAGGATCAGGAAAATGCGCGCGCGGTCCATCGCGCCCGCCCGTAGCGCGGCGGCAAAGCGCGGCCCACGCATCTTTTATGCCGCGACCGCGCGCCGCCACCATGCCACCATCGCGCGCTAAATCCGGGGTGGCGCTTGGCATCGCGCCGCCTTTCGACCAAAGGCTCGGAAAATGCCCTCGCTCCAGCTCATCTGCCTCGATGCCGACGATACGCTCTGGCACAATATGCGCCATTTCGAGGCGACCGAGGCGGCGCTCGCCGATCTGCTCGCGCCCTTCGCCGAGCATCGGGTCGCGCGCGCGACGCTCGCCGAGGTCGAGACGCGCAATCTCGCGCTCTATGGCTATGGTGCGAAGAGCTTCACTCTCTCGATGATCGAGACCGCGCTCGAGCTGTGCGGCGACGCGCTTACCGCCGCCGAGCTGCGCGCGATCCTGGAGGCGGGTCGGGCGCTGCTCGCGCATCCGGTCGAACTGTTCGACGGCATCGCCGAGACGATCGAGGCGCTCGCCGAAATCGCGCCGCTGGTGCTCGTCACCAAGGGCGATCTGCTCCACCAGGAAAGCAAGCTCGCCGCCTCTGGGCTGGGCGCGCATTTCACCGGCGTCGAGATCGTGAGCGAGAAGGATGCGGGCGTCTTCACCCGGTTGTTCGCCAAATATGGCGTCGCGCCCGAGGCGGCGCTGATGGCGGGCGATTCGATGCGCTCGGACGTCCTCCCCGCGCTCGCCGCCGGGGCTTGGGGGATTTACGTGCCGCATTCGATCGTCTGGAGCCACGAACGCGCGCCCGCCCCCAGCGATCACCCGCGCTTCGCCCAACTCGATCGCTTGGGCGATTTGCCCGGCTGGATCGCCTCACAAGGTCTCGACCAGCCGCGCCCCGCTACCGTCTGACAGGATCAGCCGCGTCCAGCGGCAGCGGCCCGAGCGGGATCATCCGCGCATCGCCGCCGCCGCCGCGAGCGCCCGCTCGCGCGCTTCGCGGTGGCCGATGATCTTGCGCGGATAATCGCGCGGGCGCGCGCCCGCTTCCTCGGGATCGTGGATCGCCGCGTCGCTCAGCCCGCGCAATTCGGGCACCCAGTGGCGGATATAGCCGGCCGCGTCGAATTTCTCCGATTGCGAAAGCGGCGCCATGATCCGCGAGAAGATGTTCGCGTCCACCCCCGATCCGGCGACCCACTGCCAATTGACCGCGTTGGAGGCGTAATCGGCGTCGACCAGCGTGTCCCAGAACCAGCGCTCGCCGACGCGCCAGTCGATCAGCAGATGCTTGATCAGGAAGTAGGCGGCGATCATCCGCACCCGGTTGTGCATCCAGCCGCTCGCCCAGAGCTGGCGCATCCCCGCGTCGACGATCGGATAGCCGGTGCGCCCCTGCTGCCAGGCCTTCAGATCATCGGCGACGCGGGCGTCGTCGCGCCAGGCGAGCTTATCGAATTGGGGCTTGGCGTTGCGCGCGGCGTAATCGGGGAATTGCAGGACGATGTTCTGCGCATAATCGCGCCAGCCCAGCTCGCCGAGAAACGTGCCGACCGAGCCGCCCTTCCCCGCCACCGCATGCCAAGCAGCGGCGGGCGAAATTTCGCCGAAATGGAGGTGCGGCGACAGGCGCGACGTACCCTCGATCGACGGCAGATTGCGCTGCTCCTCATAGCGGGCGGCACGATCGGCGAAGGCCGCGAGCCGCTCGGCGGCGCCGGCTTCGCCGGGGGTCCATTCGGCCGCGAAGCCCTTGGCCCAATCGGGCTTGGTGGGGAGCAGCCCCCAATCGTCCAGAGCGTCGCTCGCCGGCCATTGGGCGGGCGGATCGAGCCGTTTGGGGGCGGCGAGCGGCTCGGGCGGCGGGAGCGTCGCCGAAAGCGCGCGCCAAAAGGGGGTGTAGATTTTGTACGGCGTCCCCTGCCCGCTGACGATGCTGCCCGGCGGCGCGAGATAATTGCCGTCATGGCAATGGAGCGTCAGTCGCTGCGCGACCGCGCGCTCGGCATTGCGCCACCAGGGCTCGTAATGGCGCAGCGCGTGGACTTCGGTCGCGCCGGTCTCTTGCGCGATCACCGCCAGCTGATCGTCGCAGCGCCCGCGCCGCAAGATCAGCCGCGCGCCGCGCTCGCGCAGGCTTTGGTCGAGGCTCGCCAGGCTATGATGCAGCCACCAGCGCGAGGCGCCGCCCAGCTTGCGATGCTTGGGCGTCTCGTCGTCGAGGATATAGACGGGAATCACCGCCCCCCGCGCGGCGGCGGCGACGAGCGCGGCTTGATCGGCGAGGCGCAGGTCGCGGCGAAACCAGACGATCGAGGTCATGCGCTGCTGATAGCCTCACACAAAGCCACGAAGCCACAAAGAAAGGCGCTAAGCGATTGGTCGGTAGTAATTGTTCGCTACGCGACGCACACCCTCTTTGAAACTCGCCGCGCCAAAGTTCATCAGCAGGCCAAGCGGCAGATCCATCAGGCGCAGATAAGTGAGCAACTGCTTGCCGTGGACCGGAGCAAGGGCTTCACAGGATTTGAGTTCGATCACCAGCTGACCGGCAACGAGCAAATCGATCCGAAACCCTTCGTCGAGGACGAGCCCCTCGAAGCGGATCGGCACGGCCTTCTGCCGCTCGACCAAAAAGCCTCGCTCCGCGAGGCTCTTGAACAGACAAGCTTCATAAACCGACTCGAGTAACCCAGGCCCCAGCGCCTGATGCAGCTTGAAGCCACAAACGACGGCAACACGCGCCAGCCCTTCGATATCGTGGCTTGCGTCTTCGTGCCTTTGTGGCTTCGTGTGAGTCAAACTTTCTCCCCCCTTCAAATCTCGTGCGGCTGTTTCTCCACCATCCAGGTTTCGCCCTTCGCCACCAAGCGTTGCAGGTCGGCGCTCTTGCCCGCCGCCGCGCTATCGTTTTGCGCGATCACCGCGTCCTCGAAGGTCGGCTTGGGGTCGTCATAGAGGACGCCCAGCGCCATCGGGAATTCGCCGAACGGCAGCTCGACCAGCATATGCGCGACGGTGCGGTTGGTGACGTCGTGCACCACCACGCCCGCCGCCTGCCAATCGCCGTCCACCACGTCGACGACCACGGGGGTGAGCGTCATATGGTCGATCGCGATGCCCTTGGTGCCGCCCGCGAACAGCATCGGCTTGCCATGTTCGAGCCACAATTGATGCCCCGGCGCCTGATCCTTGGCGGTGAAGGCGGCGAACACCTCGTCATTATAGACGATGCAATTCTGGAAAATCTCGACGAACGCCGCGCCCTTGTGGTGATAAGCGGCTTTCAGCACCTGCGGCAGGTTCTTGTGGACATCGATCCCGCGCGCGACGAAGCGCGCGCCCGAACCGAGCGCGAAGGCGCAGGGCGTGGCCGGGCGATCGACCGAGCCATAGGGCGTCGAGGGGCTGCGCGTCCCCTCGCGGCTGGTGGGCGAATATTGGCCCTTGGTGAGGCCGTAAATCTCGTTGTTGAACAACAGGATCTGGCAGTTCAGATTGCGCCGCAGCAGGTGCATCGTGTGGTTGCCGCCGATCGACAGCGCGTCGCCGTCGCCGGTGATGATCCACACGTCGAGTTCGGGGTTGGCGAGCTTCACCCCCGTCGCGATCGCCGGCGCGCGGCCGTGAATCGTGTGGAAGCCGTAGGTTTCCATATAATAAGGAAAGCGGCTCGAACAGCCGATGCCGCTGACGAACACGGTGTTTTCCGGCCGCGCGCCGATCTCGGGCATGGTGCGCTGCACCGCCTTCAATATCGCATAGTCGCCGCAGCCGGGGCACCAGCGGACTTCCTGATCGGATTCCCAATCCTTGATCGTCGTCTTGGCGATGGGGGTCATGTCGTTCATGGCAACGTCTTTCGTTGGATCAGGCGAGCGCCGCGTCGATCGCGGCTTCGATTTCGGCGATGCGGAACGGCTGGCCCGACACTTTGTTGAGCGGGCGCGCGTCGACCAGATATTGGTCGCGCAGCAGCGTCTTGAGCTGGCCGGTGTTCATCTCGGGCACGAGCACTTTCTCGTAACCCTTTAGCAGAGCGCCCAAATTGCCGGGCATCGGCCAGATGTGGCGGATGTGGACGTGGCTCACGTCCTGCCCCCGCGCCCGCGCGCGGCGCACCGCCTGGTGGATCGGGCCGAAGGTCGAGCCCCAGCCGACCACCACCAGCTTGCCGCCGGGCGCGCCCAGATCGACTTGCTGATCCGGCACCTTGATCCCCAGCACCTTGCCCTGGCGCAGCTCGGTCATCGCCTGGTGGTTGGCGGGCGAATAATCGATATTGCCGGTGCCGACCGATTTCTCGATCCCGCCGATCCGGTGGAGCAGCCCCGGCGTCCCCGGCTTCACCCAGGGGCGCGCCCCCTTGGCGTCGCGGGCATAGGGTTGGAAGCCGCCCTCGGGCACCGCCTCCAGGAAACGCACCGGGAAGGGCGCATATTGGCTCATATCGGGCACGCGCCACGGCTCGGCGGCGTTCGCCAGATAGCCGTCGGTGAGCAGCATGACTGGGGTCATATACTCGACCGCGATCCGGCACGCCTCGATCGCGCAATCGAAACAGTCGGCGGCCGAACGCGCGGCGATCACCGGCATCGGCGCGTCGCCGTTGCGGCCGTAAACGGCTTGATAAAGGTCCGATTGCTCGGTCTTGGTCGGCAGGCCCGTGGAAGGCCCGCCGCGCTGCGAATTGACGATGACGAGCGGCAGCTCGGTCATGATCGCGAGGCCCATCGCCTCGCCCTTGAGCGCGATGCCCGGACCCGACGAGCTGGTGACGCCCAATTGCCCGGCATAGGAAGCGCCGATCGCCGAGCAGATCGCGGCGATCTCGTCCTCCGCCTGGAAGGACGTGACGTGGAACTCCTTCAGCCGCGCGAGGTGATGCAGGATCGCCGAAGCCGGCGTGATCGGATAGCCGCCGAAGAACATCGGCAGCCCGGCGAGCTGCGCGCCCGCGACCAGCCCGAGCGAGATCGCCTCGGCCCCCGTCACGGTGCGATAAAGCCCGGCCGGCGCGGGCGCGGCGGCGATCGGGTGCTGCTTCATCGGCCCCGAAAGCTCGGCGGTCTCGCCATAAGCATGGCCGGCGTTGAGCGCGGCGATGTTCGCTTCCGCCAGGATCGGCTTCTTGGCGAATTTCTGGTTGAGCCAATCGACGATCGGCTGGCGATCACGATCGAACATCCACAGCGCCAGCCCCAGCGTCCACATATTCTTGCAGCGCAGCGCTTCCTTGTTGCCGAGGCCGAAGGGCTTCACCGCATCGAGCGTCATCTGGCTGATGTTGAGCTTCATCAACTGCCATTTGGCCAGGCTGCCATCGTCGAGCGGGTTGGCGGCGTATTTGGCCTTGGCGAGATTGCGCTCGGTGAACTCGCCTTCGTCGGCGATGATGAGGCCGCCGGGGCGCAGCTGATCGACATTCACCTTGAGCGCGGCCGGGTTCATCGCGACGAGCACGTCGGGCTGGTCGCCCGCCGTCGTGATCTCGGTCGAGCCGAAATTGATCTGGAAAGCGGAGACGCCGAACAATGTCCCCTGCGGCGCGCGGATTTCGGCGGGGAAGTCCGGGAAGGTCGCGAGGTCGTTGCCCGAGAGCGCGGTCGAGAGCGTGAACTGACCGCCGGTCAGCTGCATCCCGTCGCCCGAATCGCCGGCGAAGCGCACCACGACCGATTCCGCGGGCGGGTGGGCGCTGGCCTCTTCGGGGAGGAGAGTGTGGGTGGCGGTCGCCATCGTCATTGTCCTGTCATCGTTGTCAGCCGCGCCATAAGCGCGAAGGCGGGTGCGCCCAAAGTAGAAAATCAGCCCGGAAGGTAAAGCCGGGATTTCGCGAATGCAGCACCGAGCGTGCGCACCGATCGCACATGGCGCGCGGCGACTTCCATCGCGTCCGCGCCATAACCGCCCCCGAGCGTCGAAGCGAGCGGGACGCGCCGCGCAAGGGCCAAATCGGCGACGAAGGCATCGCGCGCGTCGAGCCCCGCCTGGCTGAGCGCGAGCCGGCCGAGCCGGTCGCCGTGGAACGGATCGACCCCGGCTTGATAGAGGATCAGCGCGGGACGCACCGCCTCGACCAAGGGGACGAGCGTGGCCGTAAGCGTCGCGAGATAATCCTCGTCCCCCACGCCATCGGGAAGCGGCACGTCGAGCGAGGAGCGCGCCTTGCGCGCGGGGAAATTCTTTTCGGCATGGATCGAATAAGTCACGATCTCGGGCCGCCCGGCGGTGAGCGCGGCGGTGCCGTCGCCCTGATGCACGTCGCAATCGACGATCAGCACCGGCGCCACGCCCTCGGCGGCCAGGCGCACGGCGGCGATCGCCAGATCGTTGAACACGCAATAGCCCGCGCCCGTCTCATACAAGGCGTGGTGGCTGCCCCCCGCGCTGTTCGCCGCGAACCCCTGCTCCAGCGCGATCCGCGCGGCGCGATAGGTGCCGCCGGGCACCGCCTGCGCGCGGCGCGCGACGAGCGGGGTGACCGCGAAGCCGATCCGCCGCTCCTTCGCGCGCGGCACTTGGGCGCTCAGCACCTCGGCCACATAATCGGGGCAATGCACCGCTTCCAGCCAGGCGCGCGGCATCGGCTCGGGCGCGTGCCAGTCGATTGCGTCGCCGCTTTCAACCAGCAGCTGACGGACCAGCCCGTTCTTGTTCCATTGATAAGTCGAGCCCGGCGCGCCGGGGGCGACATAATCGGGATGATGGACGACCGCATACATCGCCTCTAGGTAAGCGCGAAACAGGATGAGGAGGAGAGCCGGTGACCGACCCCCATGCGACCACACCCTATGTGCGCCCCGACGTCGCGCAGTTCCTGGCGTTCCTCAACAATTTGCCCGGCCCGCGCACGCATGAGCTCGAACCGCCGGCGGCGCGCGCGACTTATGTCGCGATGAAGGACGTCGCCGATCCGCCGCTGGGCGACCTCGCCGAGCATCGCGACCTCGCCATTCCCGGCCCCGCCGGCACGATCCGCGCGCGGCTTTACGACGCGCGCGGCGAACGCGCGGCCGGCCCGGCGCTCGTCTTCTTCCACGGCGGCGGCTTCGTGATCGGCGATCTGGAGACACATGGCAGTTTCTGCGCCGAGCTGGCGCGGCAACTCGATCTGCCGGTGATCGCGGTCGATTACCGGTTGGCGCCCGAACATCCCTGGCCCGCCGCGCCCGATGATTGCGAGGCGGCGGCGCGCTGGGTCGCGACCAGCCCCGCCGAACTCGGCCGGCAGGTGACGGGCCTGGTGCTCGCGGGCGACAGCGCGGGCGGCGCGCTCACCGTGATCACCACCATGGCGCTGCGCGACGCGCCCGCGGCGGTCCCGGTGATCGCGCAATTCCCGATCTATCCGGTGGTCGACGTCTCGGCCAATTATGCCTCTTACGAAGCCTTTGGCGACGGCTTCCTGCTCACCAAGCCGAGCATGACTTGGTTCGACGGCCATTACCGCGCCGACTTGACCCATTGGCGCGGCGCCCCACTCACCGGCGCGCACCACTGCCTGCCGCCGACGCTGGTGCTGACGGCGGGGCTCGATCCCTTGCGCGACCAGGGCCGCGCCTATGCCGCCGCGCTCGCCCGCGAAGGCGTGCCGGTGACATATCGCGAGGCGGTGGGCACGATCCACGGCTTCGTGACGCTCCGCAAGGCGATCCCCTCGGCGCAGACCGACGTGACGCAGGCGCTGAGCGTCCTCAAGCTGATGATCGCCGAGGCGCAAGCGTGATCGACAAGACGTCGCTGCCCTATCGCCCCTGCGCCGGGATGCTGGTGATCAACCGCGAGGGGCTGGTGTTCGTCGGCCAGCGGATGGACCAAAAGCTCGAAGCCTGGCAGCCGCCCCAGGGCGGGATCGACCCAGGCGAAGACGCTCTCCAGGCTGCGATCCGCGAGCTGGGCGAGGAAACCGGCATTGCGCCGGAGCATCTGGAGCTGATCGCCGAGGCGCCCGAGGAGCTTTATTACGACCTGCCCGAGGAGATGATCGGCCGCGTCTGGCAGGGCAAATGGCGCGGCCAGCGGCAGCGCTGGTTCCTGTTCCGCTTTTTGGGCACGGACAGCGACATCGACATCGAAACCGAACACCAGGAATTCCGCGCGTGGCGCTGGGTTCATGCCGATTCGGTCGTCGAACTCGCGGTTGACTTCAAGCAGCAGCTCTACCGCGAGGTGATGGCGGCTTTCGCGGGGCATTTGGGGTAGAATAAATCCTCCCTATTCATGGGGAGGGGAACCGCCCGCGCAGCGGGTGGTGAGGGGGCGGCGAGGAAGCGCTGCACCCGGTTCCGCGCCCCCTCCGCCAGCCGCTAGCGCGGCTGCCACCTCCCCGTGAACGGGGAGGATTTTCAGGTTCACGGCTTCGCGACCATCACCCAGACCGCGGCGACCAAGGGCACGGTCGCGATCAGCCCCCAGAACAGCCAGGCGCGGGCGTCGCGGCGATAGGCATCGGGAATCTCGGTCGCGCCCGCGAAGGCGCGCGCCGCGCGCGCCTGGCGGATCTGGAGCGGCACCAGCAGCCCCAGCCACATCAGCCCGCCGCCGAAGAACAGCGCCTGCCCCCAGAACAGCCACCCCGTCGTCCACAAATTCAGTTCAGCGATCCAGGCCATCGCGTAGCCGCCGCCGATCGTCAGGATCACGCCCCAAAAGGTGAGCCACCAATCGGTGATCGTCACCAGCCGCTGGGCGAAGGCGACGACGCGGGGATCGCCGGTGCGATCGGCGAAGAATTTCCAGATCGCGGCCGCGGTAACGTTGCCGAGCAACATGATCACCCCGGTCAGATGCACGAATTTGGCAAGATCATAGCTCATCGCCGCGCCAATTGAGCCCATGCCGGCCCCGAAAGCAATTGTCTGGCGGCGGCCGAGCGAAGCGGCTAGAGCGCGCCCATGGCGTTGAGCGGTGCCGAACATGCCCTGATCGAGCGCGCGCGCGCCGCGCCGATGCTCGGCTGGGTCGAGGCTTGGGCGGCGGTCAATTCGGGGACCCGCAATTTGGCGGGGCTAAAGGCGATGGCGGGGCTGCTCGCCGACGCTTTCGCCGCGCTGCCCGGCGCGCTCGCGCTCGTGCCGCCCGCGCCGGTCGAGACGGTGCTCGCGGACGGCAAGGTCGCCACGTTCGATCATGGCGACCATCTGCTGCTGACGGTGCGGCCCGAGGCGCCGGTGCAACTGCTCTTCACCGGCCATATGGACACGGTCTATCCCGCCGATCATCCCTTTCAGACGCTCGCCTGGCGCGAACCCGGCGTGCTGGGCGGCCCCGGCGTTGCCGATATGAAAGGCGGGCTCGCGCTGCTGCTCGCGGCGCTGCGCGCCGTCGAGGAAGCGCCTTTCGCCGAGCATTGGGGCTATCAACTTCTCATCAATTCCGACGAGGAAACGGGTTCGCTTTCCTCGGCCGCGCTGATCGCCGAGGTCGCGCGCGGCAAGCGCGCCGCGCTCACTTACGAGCCCGCGTTGCCCGACGGCACGCTCGCCGGCGCGCGCGGGGGCACGGGCAATTTCGCGCTGATCGTGCGCGGGCGCAGCGCCCATGCCGGGCGCAACCCCGAAGAAGGGCGCAACGCGGTCGTCGCCGCCGCCGATCTCGCGCTGCGATTGGCGGCGGCCAAGGGCGACGGCTTGAGCGTCAACCCCGCGCGGATCGAGGGCGGCGGGCCGAACAACGTCGTGCCCGAACACGCCATTTTGCGCGTCAACTTCCGCCCCAAGAATAGCGAGGCGATCGCCCGCGCCGAGGCCGCGCTGACCGAGGCGATCGCCGCGGTCGCCGCCGCGCATGACGTGGCAATCGAGCGCCACGGCGACTTCAACCGCCCGCCCAAGCCGATCGACCCCGGTGCCGCGCGGCTGTTCGACATGGTGAAGACGGCGGGCGCCGATCTCGGCCTCGCGATCGGCTGGCGCGACACCGGCGGGGTGTGCGACGGCAACAATATCGCGGCCTGCGGGGTGCCGGTTGTCGACACGATGGGCGCGCGCGGCGGCGCGATCCATTCGAGCGACGAATTTCTGATCGTCGAGAGCCTGGCCGAACGCGCCGCGCTCTCGGCGCTCACCATCAGCCGATTGGTCGAGGGGGGCCTGTGACTTTCCGTATCCGCGCCGCGCGCGACGAAGATTTGCAGCATCTGTATGAAATGGCGAAACTCACCGGCGGCGGCTTCACCAATCTACCGCCCGACAAGCCCGCGCTGAAGGCCAAGCTCGATCGCAGCCGCGCCGCTTTCGCCCAGGAACAGCCCGGCCCGCTCGCGGACGAGCTGTTCGTGCTGGTGCTCGAAAACGCCGCGACCGGCGAGGTGCGCGGCACCTGCCAGCTCTTCACCCATGTCGGCCAGCGCCACCCCTTTTACAGCTATCGCATCGGCACGCTCACCCAGCATAGCAAGGAACTCAACCGCACCTTCCGCGCCGAATTGCTGACGCTCACCACCGATTTGGAAGGCTGTAGCGAGGTGGGCGGGCTGTTCCTTCACCCCGGCGAGCGCGCCGGCGGCCTCGGAATGCTGCTCGCGCGCAGCCGCTATTTGTTCATCGCAAGCCACCGCGCGCGTTTCGCGGAGCGCATCCTCGCCGAACTACGCGGGGTGATCGACGAGGCGGGCGGCTCGCCCTTTTGGGACGGGCTCGCCGGGCGCTTCTTCGGGATGAATTTCCAGGATGCCGATCGCTTCAACGCGACCCACGGCCATCAATTCATCGCCGATCTCTTCCCCAAACACCCCATCTATATCGCGATGCTGAGCGAGACCGCGCGCGCGGCGATCGGCGTGCCCCACCCCTCGGGCCGCGTGGCGATGCGGATGCTGGAAAACGAGGGGTTCGCCTTCGAGAAATATATCGACATTTTCGACGGCGGCCCGACGATGACCGCGCGCACCGACCAGGTCCGCTCGGTGCGCGAGGCGGCGGCGGCGCGGGTGATCGCGATCGACGACGATGGCGGCGCCCCCGCGTTGATCGCGACCGGTCGCCTCGCCGACTATCGCTGCGCTTATGGCCGGGTGCGGCCGGCGGGCGACGGGGTGGTGATCGACTCCGCCGCCGCCGCGCTGCTGGCGCTGGAGGTGGATGACGAGATCGCGCACGTGGGGCGGTGAGGACGGCTATTGGCCCCCACACCAACCGTCACCCCGGCCTCGCGCCGGGGTCCCGCTGCCTTCGACCGTCGCCTGCAAGCGGGACCCCGGCGCGAGGCCGGGATGACGTATCAAAATGAACGCTCGCTGGGAGAGGCACATGCTGCGCGAAATCAATTTCGATGGAATCATCGGCCCCAGCCATAATTATGCGGGGCTCGCCCCCGGCAATCTCGCGGCGACCAGCAATGCCGGCTCGACCTCGCACCCGCGCGCGGCGGCGCTGCAAGGCATCGCCAAGATGCGCGCGAACCTGGCGCTCGGGCTCGCCCAAGGCATTTTCCTGCCCCATGCGCGCCCCGATCACCGCTGGCTCGCCGCGCTTTACTGCGACTATGCCCGCGCGCCGCGCCATCTCCAGGCGCAGGCGCTCTCCGCTTCGGCGATGTGGGCCGCGAACGCCGCCACCGTCTCCCCCGCCCCCGATTGCGCCGATGGCCGGTGCCACCTGACCATCGCCAATCTGATGACGATGCCCCACCGCAGCCATGAAGCGCCCGAGACGCTCGCCCAGCTGCGCCTCGCCTTCGCCGACGCGGCGTTCGCCGTCCATCCGCCGATCCCCGCGCCGTTCGGCGACGAGGGCGCGGCCAACCATATGCGCCTCGCCGAGGCGCATGACGCGCCGGGGGTCGAGATATTCGTCTATGGCGAGCCCGGCGGCCCCTTCCCCGCGCGCCAATCGCGCCAGGCCTCGGAAGCGGTCGCGCGCGCGCACGAGCTCGATCCCGATCGGGTGATCTTCGTTCAACAGAGCCCGCAAGCGATCGCCGCGGGGGCGTTCCACAATGACGTGGTCGCGGTGGCGAACGAGGACGTGCTCTTCACCCACCAACAGGCCTTCGCCGTGCAGGCGAGCTTTTACGAGGCGTTGCGCGCGAAACTGCCTTCGGTGCGGATCATCGAAGTGCCCGCGAGCGCGGTGAGCCTCGACGATGCGGTGCGCAGCTATTTGTTCAATGCCCAATTGGTCAGCCTGGCCGACGGCGGCATGGCGCTGATCCTGCCGCGCGAGGCGCGCGATCATCCGCGCGTTTGGCCCTGGTTGCAGCAATTGATCGCGGGCAATGGCCCGATCCGCCGGCTCGAGGTGGTCGACGTGCGCGAATCGATGGCGAACGGCGGCGGCCCGGCGTGCTTGCGCCTGCGCGTCGTCGCCGATCCCGCGACGATCGACCCGCGCTTCCTGGTCGATGACGCCAAGCTCGACCGCATCGCCGCGCTGATCGAGGCCGAATGGCCCGAGTCGATCGCCGCGCGCGACATCGCCGACCCGGGGCTGATCCAGCGCATCGAAGCCGCGCGGGCGGCGCTGTTCGAGCTGCTCGACCTGTCGGATTTACTGACATTTAACCATCGCGCTTAACGCGAATCCCACGCGAATCCGCGGCTGGCGCGGGGCTTGCTTAATCTTCGGGCATGATCGGTCGCATCGCCCAATTGTTCGTCATCAAGAACAAGTTCGAAGCCTTTTTGGTGATTTTCGGGCTCGCCAATGGCGCGGTCGAGCGCGGGGTGCGCTATTTGGAGCAATATCCGGGCGTCGGCGGCTGGCTGTTGTTCGCGGTCTGCCCGATCGCGGTATTCATGGCGGGCGCGCGCATTCTCGACTCGCTCGATCGCCAGCGCGCCGAGGAATAGCGGCGCGCTCGCCTTTCGCCGCGCGCTGTGCCATCTATCGATGATGCTCGATCCCGCCCTTTCCGACGCCGCGCTCGCCCGCGCGATCGCGATCGAGACCGGCGATCTGCTCCGCGATTTGCTCGCCGATCCCGATTGTCCGGGCGATGAGCTCGGCGCGCGCGGCGATCGCGAGGCGAACCGGCTGATCCTCGATCGGCTGCACGCCGCGCGGCCCGATGATTTCATCCTGTCGGAAGAATCGCAAGACGATCGCGCGCGTTGCGCCGCGCGCCGGGTGTGGATCGTCGACCCGCTCGACGGGACGCGCGGCTTCTGCCGCCAATCGCCCGATTGGGCGGTGCATATCGGCCTCGCGATCGACGGGGTGCCGCGCGTCGGCGCGGTGACCCTGCCCGCCTCGGGTCGCATCTTCTCGTCGGACCAACCCCCCGCGCTCCCCGCGCCCCGGAGCGGTCGCCCACGCATCGCGGTGAGCGACTCACGCCCGCCCGCGATCGCCGCGCGCGTCGCCGAGGCACTGGGGGGCGATTTGCTCCCAATGGGCTCGGCGGGGTGCAAGGCGATGGCGGTGCTCACCGGCAAGGCGGAGATTTACCTCCACGCCGGCGGCCAGTTCGAATGGGACAATTGCGCCCCCGCCGCCGTCGCGCTCGCCGCCGGCTGCCATGCCTCGCGGATCGATGGCGGCGCGCTCGTCTATAATTGCGCCGATCCGAGCCTGCCCGATCTGCTGATCTGCCGCCCCGAATGGGCCACCCCCGTGCTTTCCGCGATCGCTGCTGGTTGAGCTTCCCCGGCGGGCGCTCCCGGTTTAGGGGAGGCCGCCTTTCGGGGAAAAATGGTGCGCGTCGCTCGGCAACTCTTTCGGTCTTTCCTGTGGGCGGCGGGCGC
>LWDI01000027.1 GCA_002083475.1 Proteobacteria bacterium SG_bin5 | reverse complement strand
GTTGCCGGCGGTCGCGCGGCGCGGCGCGGCGCGCGGGGCGACTAGGCGCGGCCGCGACCGCTCGGGCACCGACGCGGCTTCGCCGTCGAAGCGCGCCATCAGCGCGGAGAGCGCGTCGGCCTCGCTCGCCAGGCTCCGCGCCGCCGCCGTCGATTGCTCGACCATCGCCGCGTTCTGCTGCGTCATCACGTCCATCTGCCCGACCGCGCCGTTGATCTGTTCGATCCGCACCGCTTGCTCCTCGGTCGCGCGCGAGATCGAGCCGACCAGCTCGGTCACGTCGCCGATCTTGCCGACCATGCGCGTCAGGATCGCGCCGGTCTCACCGACCAGCTTCACGCCGCCGGCGACCTGGGCGTCGGAGGCCTCGATCAGCCCCTTGATGTCCTTGGCCGAATCGGCGCAGCGCTGCGCGAGCGCGCGGACTTCGCTCGCCACCACCGCGAAACCGCGCCCGGCGTCGCCCGCGCGCGCCGCCTCGACCCCGGCGTTGAGCGCGAGGAGATTGGTTTGGAAGGCGATGCCCTCGATCACGTTGATGATCTGGCCGATCTCGCGCGCGGATTTCTCGATCGCGGCCATCGCCTCGACCGCGGATTGCACGACGCGTCCGCCTTCGAGCGCTTCGGCATTGACCGCGCCCACCCCGCTCGCGGCCGAACCGGCGGCGCGCGCGGCGGCGCCGATCGCCTTGGTGACTTCGGTCATCGAAGCGGCGGTTTCGGCGAGCGATGCCGCCTGGCGCTCGGTGCGCTGGGCGAGATCGTGCGAGGCCGAGTTGATCTCGCCCGCGCCGGTGCGCACCCCGGCGGCCGATTCGCGCACTTGGTGCATCAGCGCTTCGAGTTCGCTCATCGTGCCGTTGAAGCTGTCGCGCAGCGCCTCATAGCCTTGGGGCAAGGCACCGACGCGGTGATCGAGTCGGCCGGCCGCGAGCGCGCGCAGCCCCTCGCTGAGCGCGCCGACCACCGTTTCGACCTTACCATTTTCCTCGCGCAGCGCGCGCGCGTTGTTGCGAAACACCTCCATCGCCTTCGTCATCCGCCCGACGCAGTCGCGGTGATCGGTATAGTGGATCGGTGCGTCGAGATCGCCGGCGGCGAGCGCCTCCATCCGCACGACCGTGTCGACATAAGGCGTGCAGATCATCGCGCGCGCGCTCCAGACGAGCGCCAGCGTCACCCCCATCCCCACGAGCGCGGTAATCGTCGGCGCGCTCCAGCCCTTCTCGACGAAAATCATCCCCGCGACCGCGCCGGTGATCGCGAGGTGGGCGAGCATCAGAACAACGAATTTCACGCGAATGGGCGCGTGCTTCCGGAACCAAGCCATGCGAGAATTCCTTAAAATCAGCGATTTGCGAGTGTCCCGCCGTTGCCACGGCCTTGGTTATCAGCGATTTAAATCGTAGCACCATCGGTGCTCGAATTGGGCAGTGTAACTACGGTTTCGCTACCACCGCGCGCCGCCCCTGCGCGATAAGTGCCTGATAATAGGCCATCAGCTCACGGCAATGATCGGCATCGGTCCGCACTCGGGCCGCGGCGGCGAGGGCGGCGCGACGCAATTCCTCTCGGTCGCCCGCGAACAGCCGCGCGATCGCGGCGGCGGCGGCGGCGGGGTCCTTGGCGCGGTAGAGCGCCGACGCCTGGGGCGCGGCGACCTCGGCGCAACCGCCTTCGTCGGGCGCGATCAGCGGCAGGCCCGAGGCGATCGCTTCGGAGGCGACCAGGCCGAAGGGCTCGCCCTCCGAGCCATGGATCAGCGCGTCGGCGCTCGCGAGCACGCGCGCGAGCTGCAGCCGGTCGTAAATCGGGCGCCACAGCACGATATTGCGATGTGGGGCGATCAGCTTTTCGATCCGGCGGCGTTCGTACCCGTCGCCGATCAGAATCAGCCCGACCGGCAGATCGCGCCTCGCCCGCGCGACCGCCTCGATCACCATCGGCCAGCGCTTTTCGGGATGGTGGCGCCCGAGGTCGAGCAGCACATGCGCGGTCGGCGGCAGGCCGAGTTCGGCGAGCATGCTGGCGCGCAAGCCTTGGTCGCGCAAGGCGGGGGAGAAATGGCCGCGCTCGATGCCCAAGGGCATCGCCGCGTCGATCCGCACTCCGCGCCGCGCGAGCCGCTTCGCCAGCGCCGGGCCGTTGGTGAGCACCGCGTCGTAATATTTCAGGAAATCGTTGATATAGCGGCTATACCAAGCGAAGCGCCGCTCGACCCAGGCGGGCGAGGCCAGCCCTTCGAACCAGCGTTCGACATAGGCCTTCAGATTGTCGTTGTGCATGAAGAACACGCGCGGCGCCGCGCCCCGCCAGCGCCCGACGATCCACGCCGGGCGCCAGGGCGAGCTCGCCTCGACCAGATCGGGGGCGAGTTCGTCGAGCAGGCGCGTGACGGGCGCGGCCGACCAGAACAGCCCGTAATTGGCGTCGAACGGCATCGGCGGCGCCTTCACGTAGATCACCCGCCCGGCGGGGCGCGCATCGATCCAATCGCGCTTGCCCGGCGCGATCACGATCAGCTCATGGCCGAGTTCGGCCATGAGCTCCATCTTGCGATCGACATAAGTGCGCACGCCGCCGCCGGTGGGCGAATAAAATTCGTTGACGTCGACGATGCGCATCGACCCGCGGCTAAAGCGGGCCGAAGCCCGAGAAGATGCTCTTCAGATATTGCGCCTTGATCGTCACGCTGGTCACGCCCGCGCCCACCTCGACCTCGGCGGCGGCATATTTGGGCTTGGCGCGGCCGAGCCGGGTGTTGCTCGGAATGCCGGCGCCATCCTGCCAGATGCTGAACTTGTTCTTGGCGTCACGATCATGGGTGAAGAACAGGCCATAGCGCCCCGGGCGCGGCGCCTTGATGCACAACAACACCTCGCCGTTCGCCGGGGTATCGGCCCAGATGCGGCGGAAGAATTTGCCCTCTTTCTCCAAATCGCGGTCGTCGCGCAGAAAATCTTGCTGATTGCCGGGATAGAGTTCGAGCTTCAGCCGCCCCTTGCGATCCTTGAGCCCGGTGACATGGACCTCGATCGCCGGCCCTTCATGCGCTTCGCACGCCGCCGCGTCACCGCCCATCTGCGGGCGCGCGCCCGCGGCGGGAACGGCGGCGAGCGCGAGCAGCATCGCGGCGAGCGGGAAACGGATCATCGGCGGCTCCTGAACAACGCGGCCAGGGGAAACGCGCCCAGCAGCAGCACATGCACCACCAGGGTAAGCCCGGCGATGAGCGCCACCGGCATCGGCAAGCCCTGACCCGCGCCCAAAAGCCCGACAAAATTGGCGAAAAGAAGGTCCTTATTTGGCACGAAGGGCAGCCGCCCGACGATCATCCGCACCGCCGAGAGCAACAGCCAGGCGCCGAGCGGCACTTGCGGCAGCGCGAGCGCCCAAACCAGCGCGAGCAGCACCGTGCTCGCCACCAGCCGCGCGATATGCACCCAAAAGACATAGCGCAGCTCGGCGCCCGGCAGCGAGAAAACGCGGCGGCGAAACAGAAGGAAGGGCACCGAAATCGCGACGACGAACAGCGCCGACAGCCCCAACCCCTGCGCTTGCGCGGCGCCGAGATGCGCGGCGAAGGGCAGCGACAAGCCGATCAGCGCGAGCGTGACGGCATTGCCCGCGAGCGCCGACAAAATGCTCACGTCCTTCACCGCGCCGAAGGGCGCGGCGACGTTGCGCGCGCGGTCCTTGGCCCAGGCGTAGAAATAGGCCTCGCCCGAATAGCCGAACAACACTTCGTTCGCGATGCGCTTCTTGATGAGCGCACCCAGCCCTTCGAGCGGAATGTCCCATAGCCGCCGGAAAATCACGTAATCGCCGAGCGGCAGCGCGAAATAGAGCGCGACGAAAGCGAGATAGAACCAGGGGTCGCTCGGCACCGAGCGCGCGAAATTGCCCCAGCCTTGGCCGAACAATTGAAAGCCCACGCCCACGACCATCGCCAGCGTCAGCACGATGCCCGCGATTTGCGCCCAGCGACGGCGCGGCGGCGGGGGCTCGGGCGGCACCGGCGATTCGCCGGATAGTTTTTCGCGTCCGATCAATTCGTTGGCAGGATGGAACAAGAAGCGGGCTCGCCGATTTGGCATCGTTGACCTGGGCCATAGGGGCTCTTGTGTGTCGCGTCGATGGGGGGCGGGTGATGTTGGGCGAGCAAGGCCGATGATGCTGCGTCCCGATCCGCCCGCGCAGCATATCGTCACCTTCGCGCAAACGCTCGCCGGCGGCGGGGTCGAGCAGGCGATGCTGCGGCTGGTCGATGGCTGGCTCGACGCCGGGCGGCGTGTGACCATTTTGCTCGGCACGAGCGAGGGGCCGCTCGCCGCGCAATTGCCGCCGGGGGCCGAGGTGATCGAACTCGGCGCGCGCGCGCTCCCCGCCCTGCGCGTGCCGCCGCGCCTGTTCCGGGCGCTCGGCGCCGATCTGCTCTTTTGCCCGGGCAATCATTATACCAGCAGCGTGCTCTGGCTGCGGCTCATGCTCGGGCGCGCGCTGCCGCCGGTCGTCGCCAAGATTTCGAACGCGCTGCTGCCGCCGCACCGCCCGGCGCCGATGGCGGCGGCGCACCGGCTGTGGCTCGCGCGGCTGCCCGGCTTCATCGACCAATTCGTCGCAATGACGGCGGCGATGCGCGACGAGGCGGTGGCACTGCTCGCCGTCGCGCCGCAGCGGGTGAGCATGATCCCCAACCCGCCCGCGCGGCCGCGGGTGGTCCGCCTGCCGCCGCGCCTGCCCAAGGCGCCGCTGCTGGTCGGCGTCGGCCGGCTCGAGCCGCAGAAACGCTGGGACCGGCTGATCGCCGCCATTCCGCGCCTCGCCGACCAAGCGGCGATCGCGGTGATCCTGGGCGAGGGCGCTTCACGCCCCGCGCTCGAAGCGCAAGTGCGCGCGCTGGGCCTGGGCGCGCGGGTGCTGCTGCCCGGCTATGATCCCGAACCGACCGGCTATCTGCGCCGCGCGCGGGCGGCGGTGCTCACGTCCGACTATGAAGGCGCGCCCAATGTGCTGCGCGAGGCGCTCGCGCTCGGCACGCCGGTGATCGCGACCGATTGTGCGCGAGATCGTCAGCGACCCGCGGCTCGGCACGGTGGTGCCGCGCGACGATCCCGCCGCGCTCGTCGACGCGCTCGACGCGTGGCTTTCGCCCGCCGCGCGCCGCCCGCGCCCGGTGCCGCCCCCGGGGATCGACGCGCCGCAGCGTTATCTAGAGCTGTTCGATCGGCTGGTCGTCGAACGGCGGGCGATGGCATGACGCGCGGCGCTTCAACCGCTGCGGGCATCACCCCGCGTAAGCATTGACCAGATCGAACAGATAATCGCGGCTCGCATAAAGCGATTCGACCCGGATGCGCTCGTTCAGCCCGTGCGTGCCGCCGCCATCGGCTTCGACGAACGTGCCCGGCACGCCATAAACCGGAATCCCGATCGCTTCGAAGAAAATGCCGTCGGTCGCGCCGGTCGACATGATCGGCAGCATCGGCACGCCGGGGAAATGCTTGGCGACGAGCGCCTGCGCCGGCCCCAAGATCTTGGGGTCGAGCGGCGGCTGCACCGCCGTCGGGCGGATCGGCTGATTGGCGGTGACGGTCACTTTCGGCCCGGCGAGGTCGCGCAATTTGGCGAGTGTCCCCTCCACCGTTTCGCCGGGGAAGATGCGGCAATTGACCGTCGCCTGCGCGCGCTGGGGGAGCGCGTTCGCGGCATGGCCCGCCGCCGCCATCGTCGCGACGCAGGTGGTGCGCAGCGTCGAATGCAGCACCTTGTCGCGGCTCACGATCGCGTCGGCGGCCTGGTCTTGCGGATCGGCGAGGAGCCGCTTGATCGCCTCGCCCTGCGCGCCGCCGCGGGTTGCGAGCGCGGTGAAGAAGGCGCGCGTCGTGGGGGTGAATTTGACCGGAAATTCATAGCCCTGCACCGCCTTCAGCGCATCGGCGAGCTGATAGATGGCATTGTCGGGCACCGGCGCCGAGCTGTGCCCGCCGGGGTTGGTGACGACGAAGGTGAAATTCTGCGAGGCCTTTTCGCCGACCTGCATCGCCGCGACCTCGCGCTTGCCATCGGCCGAATAGCGCCCGCCGCCGCCCTCGTTGAGCACGAATTCGGCGTCGATCAGCGCGCGCTTGTTCTTGGTGAGCCATTCGGCGCCGTTCCACGCCTCGTTGGTTTCCTCGCCGCAGGTGAGCGCCATCTTGATCGTGCGCTTGGGGCGCGTGCCGGCTTGCTTCAGCCGGATGAGCGTGTCGGCCCAGATCGCGGCCTGCGCCTTGTCGTCCACGGTGCCGCGCGCGTAATAAAAGCCGTTTTCCTCGATCAGCGTGAACGGATCGCGCGTCCAATCCTCGCGCTTGGCCTCGACCACGTCGAGATGCGCGAGCAGCAGCATCGGCTTCTTGCTCTTGTCGCTGCCTTCCAGCACCGCGACCAGCCCGCCCTCGCGCGGGTGATCGGGCACGCTGAAATAGGTGAGCGCCTGGTCGGTGAAGCCCGCCGCCTTCAGCCGCGCGCCGATTTGCGCCGCCGCCTGGGTGCAGCTGCCGGCGGACAAGCTGGTGTTGGTCTCGACCAATTCCTTGTAGAGCGCGAAGAAACGCTGCTGATCGGCGCGGGTCTGCGCCACCGCGCCCCCGGCCGAAATCACCGCCGCCGCCGCCAAGGCCCCGATCACCAGCCGCATCGCTTCCCCCTGTTTTCCCGTTTCGCCGCAGGATGAAGCGCGGCGGCAGGCTTGGCAAGCTCAGCGCGGTAGCAGCAAGCGGACTTCGCGGTTGGGGAAATCGATGTCGACGCGGCGGAACAGCTTGAGCGCGTCCATGCCGAGCAACAGCGCGGGCTTGTCCTCGAGCCCCAGCCGCTTGAAGGGCGCGGCGTCGGCGAAGGCGACGGGCAGATTCTGGAAGGTGAGCGAACCGAAACGCACTTCGCCGATCTGGGTGTAATCGGCGATCAGCGTCGCCCCGGTCACCGCCGTCACCGTCACCGGATTGAGCCGTTCGCGCCCTTTCAGCGCGCGCGCGCGCAACGCGCTGTTGCCCATCGACAGCGCCGAGCCGGTATCGATCACCACCCGCACGCGCTGGCCGCGATAGCTCGCATCGGTCACGATCAGCTGGCCGAGCAGGCTTTTGGCGCTGACCACCACTTCGCCGGGCTCGCGCGCGAAGCTGCGCCAATTCTTGCGCGCGCGGCGCACGCTCATTTCGCCGCGCTCGAAATCGATCGAGACGGCATGGCCCTTGAGCGTGTCGAGCCCCAGCAGCCCCGGCGCGCCGAGATGCCGGCCTTCGAGCGCGGGCGCCTCGATCCGCGTGCCGCTGACGCTGCTCATCGTGATTTCGGGGATGCGCACCGTATCGACCTCGCTCGTCCCCGCCATCGCGGTCAACCGCACGCGCGGGCCCGGCGGCAGCGCGAGCAAGCTGGCGAGCTCGCGCGAGATGACGGTGCGTTCGGCGCCGGTGTCGATGGTGAAGGGCCAGGGGCCCTGCGCGCCGATCTTGACCGGCACCGTCATCCGCCCCGGCGCGTCGCGACCGATCGCAAGGACTTCGTCGGGGGTGGGTTCGGGACTTGGTTGGGGCTGGGGCTGGAGCTGGGGCTGGGGCTGGACCTGGGGCTGAGCCGGCGCCGCCGCCTCCTGCGCGCGGGCGGTCGGCGCGACGAGGAGCAACAGGGCGAAAAGCCAACGCATGTCCATCATGTTACGCTCATGGGGGATGAGCGGCAAGGCGGGGTGCGGCGCCGCGCTGATGCCGATCGACCGAGAAAGTCGCTCGCGCCCGCCCACCAAGTGAGCCGCCCACCAAGAAAATCGTCACCCCGGCCTCCGAGCCGGGGTCCCGCTGCCATTGCGCGGCATGAAGAAAAGCGGGACCCCGGCTCGAGGCCGGGGTGACGCTATGGGTTGAATGAAAGGCTCGGCTTGCCGGGGCGCCGCCGCTACCCCCCGCTCGCCGCCGGCAGCAGCAGCCGCGCGCACAGGCCGCCCAGATCCTCGCTCTCGTCGAGCGTCACCTTGCCCTCGTAAATCTCGGCGACGTCGCGCACGATCGCGAGGCCGAGCCCCGTCCCCGGCTTGCCGGTATCGAGCCGCGCGCCGCGATCGAAGATGCGGCTGCGCTCGGCCTCGGGAATGCCGGGGCCATCGTCCTCGACCAGGATTTCGACGAACCGCCCTTGCGGCCGCACCGTCACGAACACGCTGCCGCCGCCATATTTGGCGGCATTCTCGATCAAATTGCCGAGCAATTCGTCGAGATCCTGCCGCTCGACATGAACGCACAAATCGCCCGGCCCATCGGTGTCGAAACGCACGTGCGGATAAAGCCGCGACACCGCGCGCCCGACCGATTCGAGGCTCGCGCCGACCCGCGCGCGGCTATGCGCATGCCCCCGCCGCCCGACGGCGCGCGCGCGCGCGAGGTGGTGATCGACCTGGCGGCGCATCGTCGTCGCCTCGCGGATCACGGTCGGCGCCAGATCCTCGGCGCCAGCGGTCGCGGCGTTCATGATCACCGTGAGCGGGGTCTTGAGCGCGTGCGCGAGATTGCCGGCGTGGCGCCGCGCTTCCTCGGCCTGGCGTTCGTTATGTTCGATCAGGCCGTTCAATTCCTCGACGAGCGGCATCACCTCGCGCGGCATGGCGGCGTCGATCTGGCGCCCGGTGCCCGCGCGCAGCCGCGCGATCTCGGCGCGCACCTTGCGCAACGGGCGCAGGCCATAGAAGGTCTGGAGCGCGGCGAGCACGATCAGCCCGAGCCCGAGCAGCGCGAAACTCACCCCCAGGATGCGGCGGATCGCGCCCACTTGGGCGTCGAGCCCGTCGCGGCTCGCCGCCACCTTGAAGCGCCAGCGCACCGGCGATCCCGGCAGCCGCACGTCGCGCTCGACGATGCGCAGCGGCTCGCTGGGGAATTGCATACTGTCATAGATATGCACCCCCAAGTCATTATGCTTGCCGCCATAAGCGAGCCGGCGATCCCAGAGCGAGCGCGACGCGAAATCCTCCTGCCCCGGCGCGCTGACTTGATAATAAAGCCCCGAATAAGGCTCGAGGAAGCGCTGGTCGGCGGGTTCGCGCGTGAAGAATACTTCGCCGTTGCTATCGATCTCGGCCGAGACGATCAGCGCCGAGTTGAGCACATATTCGAGCTGGCTGTCGAAATTCTGGGTGACGGCATTGGTGAGCACTCGGTCGAGCGCGATGCCGCCGCCCGCGAGCAGTAGCGAAATCCACACCGCCGCGATCAGGATCATGCGCCGGCTGAGCGACCCCGTGCCCCCGCCGCGCGCGCGCGGGCCGGTCGCGGCCCCGGCGGAAGCTTCGGCCGGGGCGGGCGCGTCAGCCACGCGGCTCCTCTAGGCTATAGCCGAGCCCGCGGATGGTGGTGATCACGTCTTGCCCCAATTTCTTGCGGATGCGCGTGACGAACACCTCGATCGTGTTCGAATCGCGATCGAAATCCTGATCGTAAATATGCTCGATCAATTCGGTGCGGCTCACCACCTTGCCCTTGTGATGGAGCAAATAGCTCAGCAACTTATATTCCTGCGCGGTGAGCTTCACCGGCTCGCCCGCGCGCGTCACCTTGCCCGAGCGCGTGTCGAGCCGCACGTCGCCGGCGGTGAGCTCCGACGAGGCATTGCCCGAGGCGCGACGGATCAGCGCGCGCAGCCGGGCGATCAATTCCTCCGACTGGAAGGGCTTGGCGACATAATCATCGGCGCCCGCGTCGAGCCCCGCCACCTTGTCCGACCAGCTGTCGCGCGCGGTGAGCACCAGCACGGGCATCACCCGCCCCTCGCGCCGCCAGCGATCGAGCACGGTCAGCCCGTCGATCTCGGGCAGGCCGAGATCGAGCACCACCGCGTCATAGCTTTCGGTCGAGCCGAGGAAATGGCCCTCCTCGCCATCGGTCGCGAGGTCGACGGCATAGCCCGCGCCTTCCAGCGTGTTCTTCAGCTGCTGGCCCAGGCTCGGTTCGTCCTCCACGATCAGCACGCGCATCGCCGCTCCCCCGCCTAATTGCCGCTGCGACCGAGGATCGTGCCCGTATGCCCGTCCACCTCGACCCAGATGACATTCCCATTGCGCAGGAATTTGAGCGTGTAAATCCCGCTGCCCGGATCGAAATCGAACCCCAGATATTGCGCGCCGCCCATGCTGGGGACGACACGCCGCTCGATCTCGCGCAACGGGAGCAGTCGCCCGGCGCGCATCTGGCTGAACACCTCCTGCCGCTCGCCCCGCTGATCGACGGCGGCGGCGGCGGGGGAGGCGAGCAGGCCCAGCGCGAGTGGCACGAGAAGCACACGGTAGAACATCGCATGCAACTCTAGCGCCTAGCCATTGAATAGCCAATGAACCGCGCTTGCACCCCCGCCCCCCGCCCCCTAACCGGGCGGGCATGGCTGCACCCGTTCTTTCCTATGAAAATCTCGGTCTCATCCAGGGCGCGGGCTGGCTGTTTCGCGGCCTCGATCTGCATATCGGCGCGCGCGATCGGCTGGCGCTGATCGGGCGCAACGGCGCGGGCAAGACGACGCTGTTGAAGCTCATCGCCGGGCGGATCGAGGCGGACGAAGGCCGGCGGACGATCCAGCCGGGGGTGCGCGTCGTGCTGCTCGAGCAGGACCCGAGCGTTACGGGCTGCGCGACGCTGCTCGATTTCGTCCTCGGCGGCGCCGACGCCCCCGCGCGGCACGAGGCCGAGGCGATCGCCGATCAGCTCGGCATCGATCTCGACCGCGAGGCGGCGACCGCTTCGGGCGGCGAGCGGCGACGCGCGGCGATCGTGCGCGCGCTCGCGCAAGAGCCCGACGTGCTGCTGCTCGACGAGCCGACCAATCATCTCGATATCGCCGCGATCGATTGGCTGGAGGGGTGGCTGGGGCGCTTCACCGGCGCGTTCATCACGATCAGCCACGATCGGACTTTCCTCACCAACCTCACTCGCCAGACCTTGTGGCTCGATCGCGGCAATTTGCGCCGCAGCGAGATCGGCTTCGGCGGGTTCGAGGCGTGGACCGAGCAAGTCTATGCCGAGGAAATCCGCGCGGCGGAACGCCTCGACGCGAGACTCAAGATCGAGGAACACTGGCTGTTGCGCGGCGTCACCGGGCGGCGGCGGCGCAACCAGGGGCGGCTCGCCAAGCTCAAGGAAATGCGCGCCGCCCGCGCGGCGATGCTCGGGCCGCAGGGCGCCGCCGCGCTGGTGACCGGCGCCGACGACGTCAAGACCCAAACCGTGATCGACGCCGAGCATGTGACCAAGCGCTTCGGCGAGCGCACGATCATCCGCGATTTCTCGCTGCGGGTGCAGCGCGGCGACCGGATCGGCATCGTCGGCCGCAACGGCGCGGGCAAGACGACGCTCTTGCGCCTGCTCACCGGCGAACTCGCCCCCGACGAGGGCAGGATCGGCCTCGCCAAGACGCTGAGCGGCGTGGTGATCGACCAGCAGCGCAAGCTGATGGCCCCCGACAAAAGCGTGCGCGACGTGCTGGCCGATGGCGGCGACTGGATCGAGGTGCTGGGGCAAAAGAAGCATGTCGCGGGTTATTTGAAGGAATTTCTGTTCGATCCCAATTTGGCCGACGCAAAGGTCGGCACGCTTTCGGGCGGCGAGCGCTCGCGCCTGTTGCTCGCGCGCGAATTCGCCCGGCGCTCGAACCTGCTCGTGCTCGACGAGCCGACCAACGATCTCGATCTGGAGACGCTCGATCTGCTCCAGGAAGTGATCGCCGATTATGAAGGCACGGTGCTGATCGTCAGCCACGACCGCGATTTCCTCGATCGCACCGTCACGGTGACCTTGGGATTGGACGGTTCGGGCCAGGTCGACGTGATCGCGGGCGGCTATGCCGATTGGGAAGCCAAGCGCCGCGCGCCCGGTCCGGCGAAACGCGCGCCGGCCAAGCCGAACGCCCCGCCCCCGCCGCCGCCCCCGCCGAGCCGGGTGAAGCTCAGCTACAAGGATCAGCGCGACTATGATCTGCTCCCCGCGCGGATCGAAGCGCTCGACGCGGCGATCGCGCGCGACGAGGCGGCGCTCGCCGACCCCGGGCTTTACGCGCGCGATCCCAAGAAGTTCGACGCGCTGACCCAGGCGATCGGCGCGGCGCGTGCCGAGAAAGAAGCAGCCGAGATGCGCTGGCTCGAACTGGCCGAGCTGGTCGAGGGCGGGTGACCGGCGCGCGCGCCGATGCGCAGCTCACTCGGATAGGCGCCGCCATGACTCCATGGCGCCAAATCACCGTCGGCGTGAGCGAAGCTATCGCCGAGGAACGCGACGCGGCGGTCGAAAGCGGCGATCATTCGACCACCGCCGAGATCGGATGGCCAGGCCAATTCCGAACGCGGCGCGATCACCCGTAACGCCAACGCGATCGGATCGTAGCAGCTCATCGAATCCGTCAGCCTAGCAATCTTGGATCAAAACGCTCGTACTCTGGAAATCCCGTCGAATAACCCATGATAAAAACACTCTATCCCATTATTGACTGTCGATCCTCCCAAAGAGTGTCCCAACGTAACCGTCTGAATTGCTAAAATGTATACGAAAATATTCTTTGGAACATGACAAATGCGTAACGGCAGGAGGGTTAGCATAAAATAGTTTTTCAATAGATTCTTTATTTTCTATCTTTTGCTCTCGACCTCTTATCAAGACGGTTACGCTCGGCGGATAAAGCCCGCCATTGCTGACGAACACCTTGTATGATTTCCCGCGACACACGGCTTCCAGGCTTGTTTGTATTCGTGACGCCATATCGAATTTTTCATCTATCGCCCGCACGACTACTCGGTCCTCTAATTGATCAAGTGAGTTCATGGCAAGCACCCAAAAATCCAAAAATAGCGGCACGAATACCTCCTCGATCAACAGTGTTTTTCGCCGTCCACGATGTCGTTGCTTACTTGCGTTTGGGATGAACTGCTGGTATATTGTCTAATGATGCCGTCCGGCCCGACGATGTAACTCCGAAAATTGGCAACGTTTCCGCCAGCATTAGCTATTGCTTGCGACAGTTTGTTGAATTGCGTCCAATCATCAGGCGAGGGTCGTTGATCTACCAAATGATCTCTAGTTGGGTCGTTGGCAGGATGCGTATGGATGTAGCCTACTACATCCGCCAGCGATACCCCCGCGGGCAGCTTCAAATCGACAATATCTCGACTACTTGAGTTCTGAAGTCCCGCATGACGAAATGCGCCATTTGAGTCTCGATAGATTATCGTTCCATACTCATAATCGGAAAACAAAGCACCCGTTTGCCGAAGTTCTTCGGTAAATTTCCAAGCGACATTGTCGACTTGATTCTCCTGGCATTGTGTTAGGTTGCCCAAGGGAGGCATGGACGGAGTTAAAGAAAAACCATAATCGTCTCCGCCACCATTGTCATATGAGCCAGTGTCATAGCCGCTACCCCACCATCCACCGCTGACCACCCACCAATTGCCGCCGATACTCACAATTCGTGAGCGCGATGCGTTGACGATGACTTCTTCGTTGATGTAAACACCACTACCCGATACAAATTCTAACTCACTTTCGGACAGCTCACGAAACATATTAGTCATCTGTTTATCCTCCCCCGATAATTGAGAACCCCTAGGAGTCTTTTGCCACAGACCATGACCGAATCGGTCGCTGAGCGTTCTATTGGAGTTTCACAATAGTCGTTAACATCTTTCATATGTAATATTTACAATAGAACTGGCACCGATCATGCTTCGGCCGCCGAATTGGCGTCGGCGGCAGGCGGAGGCTTCTTGGCGCCTGACCATGCGATCTCGGCGCGGCCGGCCGCTCCTCACCCCCGGCGCAGCGTCGCGAGCAGCGCGCGGGCGGCGTCGGCTTCGGCGAAGCCTGGCGTGGCGAGCAGCGCGGTGATCGCACGCGTGGCCGCCGCGCGTTCGCCCCCCGCCGCCTCGGCCTGCGCCAAATGCCAGGCCACCGCGCGCTCGCCCGGCGCGAGTGCCGCGGCCTTGCGCAGCAGCTCGGTCGCCTGGGGCAAGGCCTCGCCCTGGAACAGCACCCAGCCATAGGCATCGACCACCGCCGGGTTCATCGGCAGCAGGCGATAAGCGGCGGCGGCGTAAAGTTCGGCGACATCGTCCTGACCGTCACCGGCATAAGCGAGCGCCAGATCGGCGAGCAGCGCGGCGTCGCGATTGCCGAGTTCGTCGCGCAACCCTTCGAGGCTGTCGATCGCCGCGTCCCAATCCTCGGCGGCGAGCTGCCAATGCGCGATCAGCCGCCGCGCGGCGAGATTGCCCGGATGCTGCACGAGGAACAGCGCGGCGACCCCCGCCGCCTTGTCGTTCGCGCGCATCGCAACGAGCGCCTCGACCGAGCGCAGCATCACCGCCTCGTCGAAGCGCAGATCGGCGGCGCGGGCATAAGCGGCGGCGGCGGCGGGCGCGCGGCCGAGCGTCATCAGCACGTCGCCCACCAGCAGATGCGCCTGCGGCACGCCGGGATAGCGCACGGCGAGCGCCTGCGCCTTGGCGAGCGCGGCGGCCTTGTCGCCCTTGAACAGCTCGCCGCGCAGCGCCTCGACCTGGACCACCGGATTTTCGGGCGCGCGCGCGGCGGCGGCGCGCAGCGTCGCGAGATCGTCGTCGGTGCCGAATTGCAGCGCGGGCGCGCTCAGCGGGAGCGACGCGCGATCGAGATAAGTCGCCGCCCAATCGCGCTCGCCCTGCGCCTCGAACGCGCGCGCGACCAGCGTCAGACTATAGCTGTCGGCATCGCCGCGCAGCGCGAGCGGGCGCAGCGTGGCGAGCGCGGCTTGGGTATCGCCGCCGTCGAGCAACGCCGCGCCGAGCAGGCGGCGCGCGGGCAGGTTCATCGGCGCCATCGCGAGCACCGCGCGCCATTTCTCGATCGCCTGCTGGGTCGCGCCTTCCGAAAAATCGAGGATCCCCGCGAGCAGCAGCGGCCCGGGCTGGCCATCGAGCCCGCCATCGGTTTTTTGCAGCAGCGCGCGGGCGAGCTCGTTATTGCCCGCGCGCGCGGCGAGCACGGCTTGCAGATAGAGCGCCTGCGGGCTGCCCGGGCGTGCCTCGAGCGCGCGGCGGCTGGCGGCGAGCATCGCCTGATAGCGGCCGGCGTCACCCAGCGTCGCGGCATAGGCGATCAGAATATCATGCCGCCAAGGATCGACCTTCAGCGCCGCCTCATACCAAGGGAGCGCGGCGATCAGCCCATATTGACCGCGCACCAGATCGGCCCTGAGCGCGAGCGCGTCGGGATCGCGTGGGGCCAGCGCGAGCGCGCGGGCGGCGGCGGCGATCGCCCCGCCGACGTCGCCCGTCTGCAGTCGGACGCGGCCGAGATCGACCCAGCCGCGCGCGTCCTTGCCGCCGGTCGCCTCCAGCGCCTGGGCGAGCAGCGCCTGCGCCTGGGGGAGCGCCCCCTTCGCCGCGAGCGCCCGCGCGGCGACACGCAGCGCATAAACGCCATAAGCCGGGGGTGCCTTGGCGGCTTCCTTCAGCGCGCGATCGGGCGCGCCCTGGAGCAGCAGCGCCTCGGCGCGCAGCGGGTGGAGCTTGGCGGGGTCGAAGCCGGCGGCCTTGGCGCGATCGAGCGCGGCCTCGGCCGCCGCACCCTCGCCGAGCGCCACATAAGCGCGCGCGAGCACGGCTTGGGCAAGGCCCCAGCTCGGGTCCGCGCGCGTCGCCTTGAGCGCCCAACTCCGCGCCGCCGTCGCCTCGCCGCGCCCGAACAGCGCCAGCGCATGGGCGAGCTGGCGCCGGGCGAGCGCGGGATCGGCCCGAGCCTGGCGCGGGAAAAGCAGCAGGGCGAGCCCGAGCGCGACCGCGCCGGCAAGGCCGAACAGCGCGAAGGCGCGCCAGCGGCGCGTGAGGCGGTGGCGCTTAGGCATGGATGTCATAGCTCTTCAGCAAATCGTAAAGCGTCGGGCGACTGATCCCGAGCAGCTTCGCCGTGTTCGAAATATTGCCGCTCGCGCGCGCGAGCGCCTGGGCGATCGCGGCGCGGTCGGCGGCCTCGCGCACCGCTTTCAGGTTCAGCGGTTCGGCCGCCTCGGGGGCGGCGAGATCGAGATCGGCGGCGGTCACTTTCTTGCCCTCGGCCATGATCACCGCGCGCTTGACGCGATTTTCCAGCTCGCGGACGTTGCCCGGCCAGCGCCAGGCCTCGATCGCCGCCGCCGCGTCGGGGGCGAGGCCGTTGACCGCCGAGCCCATCGCCTTGGCATATTTGGCGATGAAATGGCGCGCGAGCAGCAGCGCGTCGCCCGGCCGCTCGGCGAGCGACGGAATGCGCACCACGATCTCGGCGAGGCGATAGTAAAGATCCTCGCGGAAAGTTTCGGCGGCGACCATCGCCTCCAGATCGCGGTGCGTCGCGCAGACGATCCGCGTGTCGACGGGAATCGCCTTGCGCCCCCCGATCCGCTCGATCACGCGTTCTTGCAGGAAGCGCAGCAGCTTCACTTGCAGCGGCAGCGGAATGTCGCCCACTTCGTCGAGGAACAAGGTGCCGCCTTGCGCGGCTTCGATCTTGCCCTCGGTGGTTTTTACCGCGCCGGTGAAGGCGCCTTTTTCATGGCCGAACAGCTCGGATTCGAGCAAGGTTTCGGGGATCGCCGCGCAATTGATCGCGACGAACGCGCCCTTGCGCCGGCTGCCGTCGTGCAGCGCGCGCGCGAGCAATTCCTTGCCGGTGCCGCTCGCGCCCAAGAGCATCACCGACACATCGGCGGCGGCGACGCGCTCGACCGTGCGCAGCACCTTGTGCATCGCCTCGCTCGCGGTGATGATCCCACCCACGCCGGCGGGCGCGCTGGTGGCGAGCCGGCGATTTTCGGCTTCGAGCGCATGAACGTGGAAGGCGCGCGCGACGATGAGCCCCAGCGCGTCGATGTCGATCGGCTTGTGGTAAAAGTCCCACGCCCCTTCGGCGATCGCGCGTAACGCGCTGTCGCGCGCGCCGTGCCCCGAGGCGACGATCACCTTGGTATCGGGCTTCAGCCGCAAAATGTCGGCGAGCGTCGCGAAGCCCTCGGTCACCCCATCGGGATCGGGCGGTAGGCCGAGATCGAGCGTCACCACCGCCGGCTCGTGCGCGCGCAGCGCCTCGATCGCGCCGGCGCGATCGGCGGCGGTCAGCACTTCATAGCCTTCATAGGCCCAGCGCAATTGCCGCTGCAGCCCCAGATCGTCCTCGACGATGAGCAGCTTCTTCATGCCGCCGCCTCCATCGCCTGCGCGGCGGGGAGCAGCACGGTGAAGCGCGTCCCCGCCCCCTCGCGGCTCTCGACGCTCACCGCGCCGCCCATCGCCTCGGCGAGCACGCGCGCTTCATAGGCGCCGAGCCCGAAGCCCCCGGGCTTGCCCGAGACGAAGGGCTTGAACAGCCGATCGCGGACGAACGCGGCGCTCATCCCCGGCCCTTGGTCGATTACCGCGATCCGCGCCTGGCCCGCCGCCGTGGCGCCGATCTCGAGCGTGATCTCGGCCCCCGCCGGGCTCGCCTCGACCGCGTTTTGCAGCAAATGGCCAATCACTTGGTCGAGCCGCGCGGGATCGGCGAGCGCGAGCGTCTCGGGGCCCTCCACCCGCACCGGATGCTGCGCGCGCCGCCGCAGCGCCAGCCGCTCGGCGAGCGCGCGCAGCGGCACCGGCACCGGCGGCTCGGGCGGCGCGCGGTGATGTTGCGAGAGGCGCGCGAGCAATTCGGTCATTCGGCTGGCGGAGTCGTTCAGGGTCGCGATCATATCGGCGCGGAACTCGGGATTATCGGCATGGCGCTCGGCGTTGCGCGCGACGAGCGTCAATTGGCTGACGAGATTCTTGATGTCGTGCAGGATGAAGGCGAAGCGGCGGTTGAACTCGTCGAAACGCTGCGCCTCGGCGAGCGCGGCTTGCGCGCGCGCCTCGGCGAGATAGCTTGCCACTTGGCGCCCGGCGAGGCGGAGCAGATCGAAATCCTCCCAATCGGGGGCGCGGTCGAGCGCCGGGCGCGCGAGCAGGATACCCCCGGTGAGCTTGCCGAAATGGAGCAGGGGCACCAGCAGCCACGCCTCGGGCAGCGCGCGCCAGGCCTCTGGCAGCGCGGCGCGCTCTTGGGGGTCGGCGGTGTCGCGGCGGAGTTCGTCGAACGCGACGATCCGCCCGGTCGCCTCCAGAAACGCGGGGAGCGCGCCGTCGCTCGCCGGCACGGCCGCATCCCAGCGCCAGCCGGCGCCCGGGCTCAGCCCCGCGCCGTCGCGCACCAGCAGCAGCCCGGCGGGCGCGTCGACCAGATTGGCGACCGCCTGCACGATGCGCGCGTCGAGCGGCGCCGCGTCCTCCTCGGGGCGGCCGAGCGTGTCGGTGAAGCGCAGCCAGGCGGCGCGATAATCATAGCGGTGCGCGAACAAATGCTTGGCGAGCTTTACCCGCAGCCAGGCGCGCAGCCAGGGGGTCGAGAGCAAGCCGAGCAGCGCGGCGCTGCCGCCGAAGACGAACGCGGTCTGGATCAGCCGCGCCTGCGCGCCGCCGATCGCCGCCAGCCCGCGCGTCGCGAGCACCATCGCGACGACGTAAAGCAGCACCGCGACCAGCGCGAGCGACTGGTAAGTCACGGTACGCGACGGGCGTAGCCGCCAATCGCCGTCGCGGTGGACGGCGAGCGCGAACAAGGGCGCGATCAGCGCGATCAGCACGCCGCGCATGGCGACGAGAGCCTCGGGCGCCGTCCCTTGCGCATAGGCCGCCGAGTAGAGCACGCCGTCCCCCAGCCACAGCCCGGCGAGCGCGACCAGGGCGAGGCGCATCCCGCCATGGTGGCGCGGCCCGATCGCGAGGTGAAGATGGTGGACCAGCAACAGCGCCCCCAGCGCGACCATCATCGCGAGCGCCGCGCGCGCCGCCTCGACCGCGGGCAGCGCCGCCGCCGGCACGCCCACGCCCACCAGCGCGACCGCGCCCCCGGCGATCGCGGTGAGCGCGACCACGCCATAGACGATCGCGATCGCCCCCGCCTCGGGCGCGTCGCGGTCGCGCCGCACCAGCGCGAACATGAAGCCGAGCCACGCCAGATTGCGCAGCGTTTCGGCGAGTTGAGTCGCGAGCTCGCTCGGCCCGATCCCCGCCGCCGCCAGCCCCCAGAGCGCGGTGAGCGATTGCGCGGTGATCAGCGCGCGGCGTGGCAGCCCGCTCACCCCCCGCCGCTGCCCCAGCGCGAGCAGCGCGAAGAACAGCGCCGCCAGCGCGTGGCTCCACAATATCATCGCGCGCCTTCCGGGAAGATGACCACGCGGATCGTCTGCAACAGGATCAGCAGATCGAGGAAAGGCGAGTAATTCTTGGCGTAATAAAGATCATATTCCAGCTTCTGCCGCGCATCCTCGATCGAGGCGCCATAGGGGTAATTGATCTGCGCCCAGCCGGTGATGCCCGGCTTCACCATATGACGCTCGGCATAATAAGGCAGTTGCTGTTCGAGATCCTCGACGAATTGCGGGCGTTCGGGGCGCGGGCCGACGAAGCTCATCTCGCCTTTCAGCACGCTCCACGCCTGGGGGAGTTCGTCGATCCGCAGCTTGCGGATGATGCGGCCGACGCGGGTGATGCGCGGATCGTCTTTTTCCGCCCACACCGCCTTGCCCGCGACCTCGGCATCCTGGCGCATCGAGCGCAGCTTGACGATGTCGAACCCCTGGCCGAACAGCCCGACGCGGCGCTGGCGGTAGAAGACCGGGCCCTTGCTCTCGAGCTTGATCGCGATCGCGGTCACCAGGATCAGCGGCAGCGTCAGCACCAGCAGCAGGATCGAGGCGATCACGTCGAACAGCCGCTTGAACACGCCCGAAAGCATCCGCCCCGAGGAGAAACCGTCCGAGAAGATCAGCCAGCTGGGGTTGACGCTGTCGAGATCGACGCGCCCCGTCTCGCGCTCCAAGAAGGTCGAGATTTCGTTGACATGGACGCCGGTGGTCTTGATCCGCAGCAGATCTTTTAGCGGCAGCGAATTGCGCCGCTCCTCGAGCGCGAGCACGACTTCGCTCGCGTTCAAGAGCACGACGTGATCGGCGAGATTATAAATCGCGTCGCGCGCGATCGCCTCGGGGATCACGCGATTGGCCTCGCTCATCGCGACATAGCCGACGACGACGAACCCCGCCCCCGGGCGCTGCGCGAGCTGCTTCAGCCGCTGCGCCCGCGCCCCCGCGCCAAGCACCACGATGCGCCGCTTGAACGCCTGACTGCCCAAGGTCTTGCCGAGCAGCACCCGCAAGCCGATCAGCCCCAGGATCGCGAAGCCCATCGCGTAAATGAGCTTCGAGCGCCAGATTTCGAGTTCGGGCACCAGGAAGAAGATCGCCGCCTGGGCGATCACCCCCAGCGACACCGCCACCAGCAGCCGCGCGGTCGCGACGCGCAAGGATTGCAGCGCATCGATGCCATAGGCCCCCAGCGCGACCATCGCCACCCACAGGGTCAGCGCGAAGGTGACGAGCTGAGGCAAGCGGGTGACGATCGCGGGCACGGCGTCGCCGATCTGCCCCGCGCGCACGACCCAGCCGGCCTCGGCGGCGGTGAACAGCACCACCAGATCGAGCAGCCCCAGCAGCAGCACCGCATTGGGGACATAATGCTTGAACAGCCTGATCATCGCACCCGGCGGTTTAGCGGCGATATGTAAACAAAACCGACATATCTCCCACGATCGCGCCGGTTTCTTTGCCGGCCGCATGGAGCTATCGCGGCAACGGGGGGTTAGGCAGCGCATGAGCGAAACGACAACGACCTTGATCGTCCCCGTCATCTTATCGGGCGGAGCGGGCACCCGGCTTTGGCCCATGTCCCGGCCCGATGCGCCCAAGCAGCTGCTGCCGCTGACCGCCGAAGAAACGATGTTCCAGCTCACCGCGCGGCGCACCTGGGGGCATGCGCGCTTCGGCCGACCGATCATCGTCGCCAATGCCTTTCATGCCGACCAAATCGAAGCGCAGCTCGCCGCGGTCGAGGCGCACGCCGAAACGCTCATCCTGGAGCCGATGGGGCGCAACACCGCGCCCGCGATCGCGCTCGCGGCGATCGCCGCCGGGGGTGACGAGACCCCGATCCTGGTGATGCCGAGCGACCATGTGATCGACGACGTCGCCGCCTTCCACGCCGCGATCGAGCGCGCGCTGCCCTGTGTCGAGGCGGGGTGGCTCGTCACCTTCGGCATCGCGCCGACCGCGCCCGAGACGGGCTATGGCTATATCGCGGCGGGCGAAGAAGTCGCGCCCGGCGTCCACCGCGTCGAACGCTTCGTCGAAAAACCGCCGCGCGAAGCCGCCGAGGCGATGCTCGCGGCGGGCGATCATTATTGGAACGGGGGAATTTTCCTGTTCCGCGCCGATCTTTATCTGGCGGCGCTCGGCCAACACGCCCCGGCGATGCGCGTCGCGACCGAGCAAGCGATGGACCGCGCCCGGCGCGAGGGCGCGCGGCTATGGCCCGATGCCGACGCTTTCGCCGCCAGCCCCGCCGATTCGATCGACTATGCGGTGATGGAAAAGGCCGCTCGCGTCGCCTGCGTGCCGGTGAGCATGGGCTGGTCGGACATCGGCAGCTGGGACGCGCTCCACGCGCATTCGGCGTGCGACGGCCAGGGCAATGCCTGCCGGGGCGACGTCGTCGCGCTCGACACGGTCGATTGCCTGATTCGCTCGGACGGTATCCGCATCGCGGCGGTGGGCGTGCAGGATTTGATCATCGTCGCGAGCGGGAACGACGTGCTGGTGCTGCCGCGCGGCCGCTCGCAAGAGGTGAAGCGGCTGCTCGAGGCGATGAAGAAATAGCGGGGAAGAAATAGCGGCGCTGCCCGCCAAAGTCCGACCCTCCCGCTTCCCCGGCGAAGGCCGGAGCCCAGCATCCCCGCATCGGTCATCGGAGCGCTCCACCCCCCACCGCCGCGCGCCTGAGCCCCGGCCTGCGCCGGGGAAGGCGAATTGAATGGACGATTAGCGCGCGTCGCGCGCGGGGCTCGGCGGCAGATAAGCGATCCCGTCGAGCCGCCGCACCCGCGCGCGCAAACTCGGCGGCGCCTTGCCGTCGAGCAGCACCACCAGCACCCCCGGCGGCACGCGGCCGGCGGCGAAATCATCGGCCTCGCGCGCCAGCCGCGCGCGGGCGGCGGCCGGCAGCCGCGCGAGATAGGTAAAGCCCGTCGGCTTGCCGAGCGCGAGCGCGCGCGCGGTGACGTCTTGCAGCACGGGCAGATCGGCGGCCTCGTTGGCGGGCCAGAAATCGACGCGGCGCGCGGCGGCGATCAGCCCATCCCAGCGCGGATCGCGCGCGCGGTAATAGCGCGTCTCCCAGCTCGCGCGCAGGCTGGTGGCGCGCAGTTGCGCGAGCATCGGCGCGGTGTCGACGATCTGCAGCGCCAGCGCCGCCCCCAGCGCGAGCGTGGCGCCGCGCAGCCGCATCACCCCCAGCAGCGCGACGTACATCACCGTGTAGGTCACGGGCCAGAACAGCCGCCCGCTCGCGCGCACCGGATCGAGCGCGTCGCGCAGCCAAGGCGGCAGGCGCAGCGCGAACACCGGCGCGCCCCACCACCAGGGATGCGGGCCGATCGCGATCACGGTGAGCACCAGAAAGCCGGGGACCAGCCAGCCGAGCCGCGCGAGCTCGGGATCGAGCGCGCGCTCGCGCCGCGCTTGCCACAGCCAAGCGCCGATGCCGAGCGCGAGCACCACCAGCCCGCCCGCGCCCAGATAATTGAACCCCTCGAACCAATTCTCCTCGATATTGGGGCTCGACGGCAGCAGCGCGGTGTAATCGGGGTTGGCGGGGTTGATCCAGGCATCGAGCGCGAGCGGGAAATTGCTATAGGTTCGGCTCGAGACATAGCCGCCGCCGAACACGCCTTGCACCCAGAGCAAGGGCAAAACGCCCCCCACCCCCAAGACGCCCCGGACGAGCGTCGCCGCGCGCGACCCGCGCACCAAGCCGCGCAGCAACTCGCCCGCCCATAGGCTCGCGACGATCAGCAGCAGATAATTGTGGATCAGCGCCGCGAGAGCGAGCAGCGGCGCCCAGGCGGAAAGCCGCGCCGAACGCTCGGGATCGCGGTAAATCCACAAGCCCCAAAGGATCAGCCACTGCGCGCAGAGCGACAAATGCGGCGCGCGCGCGAAGAACATCGGCAGCGCGCCGAGCAGCACCGTCCCCAGCAAGCGCGGCACCGGGCCGGGCGCGCGATCGAGCAGCGCCCAGGCGAAGGCGATTTGCAACACCACGCATAGCAGCAGCCACCAGCCGGCGAATTGCCAGCCGAGCGGCAGTACGGGCGCGGCGAGCCAGCTCACCAGCGGCAGCGAATCGGTGAGCAGCAAGGGCGCGCCTTCGGGGGCGAGGAGCAAATGCTGGCGCATCCCGGGCCAGCCGCCCCATTGATAAGCGTAAAAACCGAGCCAGGCCTGCCCCCGATCCTGCCCGTCGATCAGCCAGCCGATGCGGCGCGGATCGAGCACATGCGGGTTCATCCAGCTGACGAACACCAGCCAGGCGGTGAGCATCAGCAGCGCGGGGACGGCCAAGCGACGCATGGCGCTTTGTGGTCGAAAAGGCCTAGCGAATTGGTTAATTCCGGCCAAAGCATAGGGAACCTTCGACCAGGGCGGCGCGCTTGGCTGGCAACCGCGCCCCTTTAGGGAGAGTTGCCGATGCGCTTGATGCCGATCCTTATCGCCGCCGCCGCGTTCAGCGCCCCGGCGCTCGCTCAGCAGATGCCCAATGACAACAGCGTCGGCCGCGCCGCCACCCAGCCGCTGCGCGACACCAAGATCCAGAAGGACAAGATCCCCGAGGTGCTGCTGCTCGCGCAATCGGCGCCCTATAGCTCGGCGAACACGCGCAGTTGCGGCCAGATCGCGACCGAAGTGCAGAAGTTGAACGCGGTGTTGGGTGACGATGCCGATGTCGAGGGCAAGAAAAAGGGCGAAGGCAGCTATGTCGCGAGCGCGGCGACGCGCGCGGCGGTCAATACCTTGATCCCGGGCCTCGGGCTGGTGCGCGTCATCACCGGGGCGGACAAGGCGCAGCGCCGCGTCGAGGCGGCGGTGCACGCCGGGGCGGTGCGCCGCGCTTATTTGAAGGGCATCGGCCTCACCAAGGGCTGCCGCCCGGTCGCCGCCCCCTATCCCGCCGCCGTCGCCGATCAGCCCGAACTGCCGCCCGTCGACGACAAGGACGAGAAGAAGGACGATAAGAAGGACGAGAATTGAGCGCGCGCCGGTTCGAACCGATCGCCGCGAAACGCCGCATCGGGTGCATCAGCGCCCGCGACTGCGGCGCTCGCCGCGCCGGGCCTGACGGCGTTCCTTGGCCTGCGCCGCCGCCCGCCGCTTCTTGACCTCGGCCGCCGGCGCGCGCGGCTCCTCGAGCGGGAGCGCATCGCCGAGCGCGGGGTCGAAGCCCAAGAGCGCGAGGCTTTCGGCGAAATGCGCGGGCAGCTCGGCGGTCACGTCGAGCGGCGCGCCATCGGGGTGATCGATCTTCAGCCGCCGCGCGTGCAAATGCATCTTGCGGCTCACCCCGCCGGTGAGGAACGCGGCCTGCCCGCCATATTTGCCGTCGCCGACGATCGGATGGCCGATCGCCGCCATATGCACGCGCAGCTGATGCGTGCGCCCGGTGAAGGGCTGCAACTCGACCCAGGCGGCGCGGTTGCCGGCGCGCTCGATCACCCGGTAGCGGCTGCGCGCGGGCTGGCCTTCGGCCTCGTCGACATGCATTTTCTCGCCGCCCGTCCCCGGCTGTTTGGCGAGCGGCAGTTCGATCATGCCGTCCTCGATCGCCGGCACGCCGACCACCAGCGCCCAATAGACTTTGCGCGCGGTGCGGCTCGAAAAGGCTTTGGCGAAGAAGGCGGCGCTCCGCGCGTTGCGCGCGATCAGCAGCGCGCCCGAGGTATCCTTGTCGAGCCGGTGGACCAATTTGGGGCGCCCCTCATGGCCGAAGCGCAAGCCATCGAGCAGCGCGTCGACATGGTCGCGCGTCTTGGTGCCGCCTTGGGTGGCAAGGCCGGGCGGCTTGTTGATCACGATCGCGGCGGGGTCGCTATGGATCACCAATTGCTGGATGAAATCGATCTGATCGTCGCTGAGCGCGGGCCGCTCGCGCTTGGGGGCGGCGCTCGCCTTCGGCTCGTCGGGGGGGACGCGAATCTGCTGGCCGGCGCGCAGCCGATCGCCCGGAGTCGCGCGCGCGCCGTCGACGCGGAGTTGGCCGGTGCGCGCCCATTTGGCGATCGTCGTGAAGCTCGTCCCTTCGAGATGGCGCTTGAACCAGCGATCGAGCCGGATCCCCTCGTCATCGGGGGCGACGGTGAATTGGCGGACCACGCTCATGCGAGCCCCCGCGCGAGCGCGAGCCCCGCCGCCACCCCACCGATCGCCCCCGCGACCGAGCCGAGCACGTAAAGCGCCGCCAAGCCCGGCGCGCCGCGCTCGACGAGCGTCACCGCGTCGAGCGCGAAGCTGGAGAAGGTCGTGAAGCCGCCGAGAAAACCGATGCCGAGCAGCAAACGCCACGGCTCGGCGCCGGCGACGCGCGCGAGCGCGCCGATCACCAGCCCCATCGCCAGCCCCCCGCCCAAATTGACCGCGAGCGTCCCCCAGGGAAAGCGCCCGCCGCCGAGCGCCAACCCCAGGCCATAGCGCGCGCCCGAACCCAGGGCGCCGCCGAGCATCACCAACAGCCAATTCATCGCCCGGGCCTAGCCGCGACAAAGCGGCTTGGGAACCCTAGGGTCTAGACCTATGACTGGCAACGCCCTGGACGGAGCGGATTTTGGCG
>LWDI01000026.1 GCA_002083475.1 Proteobacteria bacterium SG_bin5 | reverse complement strand
GCCCGATCAGCCGCGAGAGCGCCGCGAGGCTCTCACCCCGCGCCGTCGCCAGGGCCAGCAAGGCCGCGCGCGGGTCGCTCGTCATGGCTGCGACCCTAGCATAGGAAAATTCCTAGACAAGTTGGAAAAGCGGTGAGAACGAATAGCGAACAGAACTGGAGTCGGGAGTCGAAGATGCTGCTTCCCAAGATCGAGCGTTTCTTGAGGACCAATGCGATGCCGCCGACGCGCTTCGGGCGGCTGGCCGTCAACGATCCGCGATTGGTCGGCGATCTGCGTCGCGGGCGCGAGCCGCGCCGCGCGCTCGCCGACCGCGTCGAGCGCTTCATCCGCGAGTATCGGCCATGAGCCTGCTGGCACGGCGGCTGACGCGCGCGGCGGCGGCGGCGGGGGCGACGGTCCGCGTCGAGGCGCACACCAGCCGCGCCTGGGCGAGCGCGACCTTCACCGGCACCCGCCACGCGCTGACGCTCACGGGCGCCGCGAGCCCCGCGCTCGACGCCTGGCTCGCGGGCCTGCGCGACGCCGAGTTCGACACCGCGCGCGAATTGGTCGCCGATCTGGCGCTGGTCGAGCGCTCGGGCACGGGCGGCGCGGTGGTCGCGCGGATCGAGGCGTTGACGGTGGATGTGGGGGGGTGAGGGGGTTCACACGGCGGCGGCGCATCGGACAGAGCGTCGCCCCAGCGAAAGCTGGGGCCTTGATGAACCGGGGCACGCCGATTGCCCGAGGCCCCAGCTTCCGCTGGGGCGACGCCCGATCCTTCTACCGCAGCCTCTCCGCCTCTCCGCCTCGCCGCGCGCCCCAAATCAACTCCACCGCCGCGCGGCATCGTCATCCGTCGCGCGCGCTTCCACCCAGCGCGCGCCCGCCGCCGTTTCCTCGCGCTTCCAAAAGGGCGCGTCGGTCTTCAGCCGGTCGATCAGATAAGCGCAGGCGTCGAGCGCGGCGGCGCGGTGGCGGGCGGCGGTGGCGACGAAGACGATGCGCTCGCCCGGCAGCATCCGCCCGACGCGGTGGACGATCGTCGCCGCCGCGAGCGACCAGCGCGCCGCCGCGCCTTCAGCCAACGTCCGCAGCGCCGTGTCGGTCGCCCCCGGATAATGTTCGAGCGTGAGCGCCTCGACCCCATCGTCGCGGCGCACCAGCCCGGTGAAGCTCGCGACCGCGCCGACCGCCAGCGCCTCGAGCCGGGCGAGCTCGTCGGCCACGTCGATCGGCGCGCTGGGGAGGAGGACGCGGATCACCCGCCCGTCACCGGCGGAAACAAGGCCACTTCGCGCGCGCCCACGATCGAGGCGTCGAGCCCCACGAACCGCTGATCGACCGCCGCGCGCAGCCGCGCGACATCGGCGAGCGCCGCCGCCTCGACGGGCCCGCGCGCGCGCAGCCAGCCGATCAGATCGGCGACGGTCACGACCTCGGCGGGCGGATCGATCCGCTCGCCGCCGCGCCCCATCGCTTCGCGCACCCAGGCGAAATAGAGCAGTTCCATCAGCTATCCATATGCTTCAGGCCGACGCGCAGATAGTCATAGCCCGTCACCAACGTCAGCAGCGCCGCGATCCACAGCCCCGCGAGGCCGAGCGTTTGCAGCATGGGCAAGCCCGGCAGCGCCCCCGCCAGGATCAGCGCGCCGAGCGCCACCAATTGCAGCGTCGTCTTCCATTTGGCGAGCTTGGTGACCGGCACCGACACCTGGAGCTGGGCGAGAAACTCGCGCAGCCCCGAGACCGCGATCTCGCGCAGCAAGATGACGAGCGCGGCGATCACGTCGAGCCCGCCGATCCGCCCCGCCCCGACCAGAATCAGGATGACGGCGGCGACCATGATCTTGTCGGCGATCGGATCGAGGAAGATGCCGAGCTTCGATACCGTGCCCTGCGCGCGCGCCAGATAGCCGTCGAAATAATCGGTCACCCCCATCAGGCAGTAAAGCGCGAAGGCGAGCGCATAGCCCAAGGCCCAGCCCGGCCAAGCGAGCAGCAGCGCGAGCAGCGGCACCGCGACGATGCGCGACAAGGTGAGGAGATTGGGCAAAGTCAGCATGGGCGCCCGGTCTTGGACCGCGCGAAATCACCCGTCAACGCGGGCGCCGGGGCTTGGAGGCCGCTCGGTGCGCCGGCACGGTCGCATGCGCGCGGCGTAACGCGGCACGCCCTCTGTCCGAATCCATTTGCGGCATTTGTCGGGCATCGGCTATGCCCGCCGCCACTTCGCCGCCAAAAGGATCACCGCCGCCGCTATGCTGAACGCGCTCGGGCTACTCAAGGAGCGCCGCTTTCTCCCGCTCTTCACCACGCAATTTTTGGGAGCCTTCAACGACAATCTGTTCAAACAGGCGATGGTGCTGTTCGCCACCTATCGCATCTTCAACGATGCCAAGGTCGAGCAATCGTTCAACGCGCTGGCGACGGCGATCGGCATCTTGCCCTTCTTCCTGCTCTCCGCGCTCGCCGGGCAATTGGCCGACACGCATGACAAGGCGCGGATCATCCGCCTGGTCAAGACCGCCGAAATCCTGATCATGATCGCCGGCGCCGCCGGGCTGTTGATCGCCCATGCCGGCTACAGCATGGTCGGGCTGACGCTGATGCTGATCGCGGTGCTGGGGCTGGGCGTGCATTCGACTTTCTTCGGCCCGATCAAATATGCGATCCTGCCGCAGCATCTTCACCCGGACGAGGTGCTGGGCGGCACGGGCCTGGTCGAGGCGGCGACCTATCTCGCGATTCTGAGCGGCACGATCGCCGCCGGCTTTCTCGCCAAGCTGCCGCCGCATTGGACGGTGGCGAGCGTGCTCGGCATCGCCGCCATCGGCTGGGTGATGTCGCTGCGCGTGCCCCCCGCCCCGCGGCTGGGCCAAGTGCTGAAGATCGACGCCAATCCGATCACCGCGAGCATCCGCATCATCTCGGCGACGATGCACATCCCCCGGCTGTTCATGGCGATCGTCGCGATCAGCTTCTTCTGGTCGATGGGGGCGGTGCTGATCATCATTTTCCCGCCGCTGGTGAAGAACGTGCTCACCGCCGACGAAACGGTGACGACGACGATCATCGCGCTCTTCTCGATCGGGGTGGCGATCGGCTCGGTCGCGATCAACGCGCTCCTGAAAGGTCATACCTCGGCCAAATATGCGCCGGGGTCGGTGATCGCGATGGGGCTGTGCGTGGTCGCCTTCTCGCTGCTTTGCCGCGCCTGGCCGGCGGCGCCGGTGGGAACGCTTTACGATCTCCCCGGCTTTTTCGCGATCCCGCGCGCCTGGGCGGTGATCGGCGCGCTGATGGCGATCGCGATCACCGGGGGCATGTTCGTGGTGCCGCTCTACGCTTTCCTCACGACCTCGGTCGAAAAGGACCAGACCTCGCGCACGGTCGCCGCGAACAACGTCGTGAACGCCGGCGCGATGGCGGTGAGCGCCGGGGTGGTGGTGGCGATCGGCGCGGCGGGGGTGCTGCCGCAGGACATGTTGTTCCTGGTCGCCGCGATGAGCCCGATCGCCGCTTGGCTCGGGCACCGGCTGCATCAATTGTGCGATTGAGCCGCGTGAAATCTTCCCCGTGAACGGGGAGGATTTCGATCAGAAAATCAGCGTGTAAATGCAGATGAAGAAAGCGGTGAAGCTCAGCGCGAACAGGCGCAGGTCTTGATCGTCGTCGTGCCGGCGCGCGAGCGGGCCCGGCGGCGGCAGCTGGCGACGCAAGGGATGGCGCGCGGCGGGGTTCAGCAAGGTCTTCATGCACGCAGTTAACGCGCCGGTAAGAATTAGGACCAGTCG
Source organism: Proteobacteria bacterium SG_bin5 (assembly GCA_002083475.1). GTDB lineage: Bacteria > Pseudomonadota > Alphaproteobacteria > Sphingomonadales > Sphingomonadaceae > Sphingomonas. Next base: position 1,226 of record LWDI01000026.1, on the reverse strand, counting down.
CCGAAAAGGTTAACGTCGTCCCGCGCCGGGACGTTGGGCCCTTAGCTCTTCAACCGCCAGCCGCGCGCGAGCAGCCGGTAGACGAGCAGCCCGAAGCCGAGATCGATCGCCCCGATCACCAATGCGCCTAGCGCGACGTTCGAATCCGCCTCGAGCAGGAAGCCATAGCGGAACCCCGAGATGATGTAGAAAAAGGGGTTGAAATGGCTGACCATCTGAAAGCTCGGCGCGAGCCGATCGATCGAATAGAAAGTGCCCGACAGCAGCGACAAGGGCGCGATCACGAAATTGGTGACGCTCGCCGCGTGATCGAATTTTTCCGCCCACATCGAGGTGAGCACCCCGAGCAGCGCCAGGAAAATCGACCCCATCAGGCCGAAATACAGGATCGCGAGCGGGTGGCGCGGCACGACGTGCACGCCCGGCCAAAACTGCACGATCAGGAACACCGCGCCGCCGATGCAAAAGGCGCGCGTCACCGCGCCGCCCACCAGCCCCGCGAGCAATTCGCCGGTCGCGAGCGGCGGCATCAGATAATCGACGATCGTCCCCTGGATCTTGCCGACGAGCAGCGAAAAGCTCGAATTGGCGAAGGCGTTCTGCAGCATCTGCATCATGATCAAGCCCGGCGCCAGGAAATCGGCGAAGGCGACTTGGGTGCCGCCGACCAGGATCGGGCGCCGCGCGCCGGTGGAAACGGTGAAGATCACCATGAACAGCACCGCCGTCACCGCCGGCCCCCATACGGTTTGCAGCTGGACCTTGAAGAAGCGGCGCACCTCCTTCACATAGAGCGTGCGGAGCCCACCCCAATTGACGCGGCGGAACAGCGGCGCCCCCGGAGGGCGCTGGCGGGAAGGGCTTTGATCGGATGGGCTGATCATGACCGGGCGGGGTAGTCGCTCGGGCGGCCCCCGGCAAGGCTGGCCGCGAAGGGCGGCCGGTGAAGGGCAGGCGGTGAAGGATAACGGATGAGCTGGACCGAAGAGCGGATCGAAACGCTGAAGACGATGTGGGAAAAGGGCATGACCGCCAGCCAGATCGCCGAAACGCTGGGGGGCGTGAGCCGCAACGCGGTGATCGGCAAGGCGCACCGCCTGGGGCTGCAGGCGCGGCCCTCGCCGGTCAAGCCCAATGAGGAAGTGAAGCCCGCCCCCGCGCCGGCGCCCGCCGTCGCCGCCCCCGTCGCCCCGCCGCCGGCTGCGCCTCCCGCCGCGCCCGCGCCA
>LWDI01000025.1:355-10564 GCA_002083475.1 Proteobacteria bacterium SG_bin5 | reverse complement strand
CGATTTCAGCGAGGCCTTTGCCTTCATGACGCGCGTGGCGTTGCTCGCGGAGAAGGCCTATCACCACCCCGAATGGTCGAACGTGTGGAACCGGGTCGAGATATTGCTAACCACCCACGACGCGGGCGGGCTTTCGGGCCGCGATATCGAGCTCGCCCAAGCGATCGACGCGCTGCTGGAATAGCGCGCGCTTACCCCGCCAGCCCCCGCCGCCCCATTTGCTTGCGCAGGGCGCCCGGCATCCAGCGCGCGGCGAAGGCGAGGCGCTTGGCGGTCTTGCCGACGGGGGTGTGGAGCCGCGCGCCATGCACCGCCGCCCACGCCGCCTCGGCGACGCGTTCGACCGGGGTGATCTCCAGCCCCCCCGCCGTCACCGTCTGGCGCACGCTGTAATTGGTGCCGGCGATGCCCGCTTCGAGCAAAGGCGTGTCGATGAAGCTCGGCATCAGGCTGCGCACCCGCACGCCGTCCGCCGCCCATTCGCCGTCGAGCGATTCGGTCAGCCCGCGCACCGCGAATTTGGTCGCGGCGTAAATGCCGATGCCGGGGCCGCCATAAATCCCCGCCGCCGACGATATGTTGAGCAAACAGCCGCGCGCCGCCTTCAAATAGGGATGCGCGAGCTTCGCGCCGTTCACCACGCCCATCAAATTGATGCCGACGACGCGGTCGATCTCGTCCCAGCCATTGGCGGCGAGCGTGCCGCCCACCGCGATGCCGGCGTTGTTCATCATCACGTCGATCGCGCCCTCGGCGCCCGCGAAATCGGCGAGGGCGGCGGCGAAGGCGTCGCGGTCGCGCACGTCGATTGGGTAGGTCTTGGCGCCCGCCGGCAGCGCGGCGGCGGTCGCGGCGAGGGCGGCGGCGTTCACGTCGCCCAGCCCCACCGCCCAGCCGCGCCCCGCGAACAGCCGCGCGGTCGCGGCGCCGATCCCCGATCCGCCGCCGGTGATGAAAATCTTCTTCATGCATGCCCCCGATTCAGCCTTTGCCGGTTCATGCCGCAAAGCGCGGCCCGCGCGTAGCTTCATTTGACGCGCGCGGAGCGATCCCGCATCACCGGCGGCGATGCCCAAGGGTCCCACGGTCAGCTTCGACGCGGTCGGCAAAAGCTATGGCGCGACCGAGGCCGTGGCCGGCGTCAGCCTGTCGGTCGCGGCGGGGAGTTTCGTCGCGTTGGTCGGCGCCTCGGGCTCGGGCAAATCGACCTTGCTCAAGATGATCAACCGGTTGATCGAGCCCTCGACCGGACGCGTGCTGATCGACGGCCAAGACGTGACCGCGCAAGACGTGCCCCGGCTGCGGCGCGGCATCGGCTATATTTTCCAGAACGTCGGGCTGTTCCCGCATTTCACCGTGGGGGAGAATATCGCGATCGGCCGGCGTCTGGCGGGGCTCAAGGACCATCGCGAGCGCGTCGACCAATTGCTCGATCTGGTCGAGCTGCCGCGCGCCTTCGCCGCGCGCTTGCCCGAGGCGTTGTCGGGCGGGCAGCGCCAGCGGGTGGGCGTCGCGCGCGCGCTCGCGACCGAGCCGGGGCTGCTGCTGATGGACGAGCCGTTCGGCGCGCTCGATCCGGTGACGCGCGATTCGCTGGGGCAGGCGATCCGCGCGCTGCACGATCGGCTCGGCCTCACCACGATCATGGTGACGCATGACATGGCCGAGGCGCTGCTGCTCGCCGATCGCGTGCTGGTGATGGCCGCCGGTCGCATCGCGGCCGACGCCACGCCGCGCGCGCTGATCAAGGGCGAGGGCGGGCCCGAGGCGGCGGCATTGGTCGCGGTGCCGCGCGAACAGGCGCGTGCGCTCCAACGGCTCGAGGCGGGCGGATGAGCCCGTTTCTCGAAGCGCTGAAGCGCGTGCCCGATCTGCTCGCCGCGCATTTGCTGCTGGCGGCGACCGCGATCCTGCTCGGGCTCGTCATCAGCCTGCCGCTCGCGATCTGGTCGGCGCGGCGGCCGGGGATCGCGCGCGCCGCGCTCGGTTTCGCGAGTCTCGTGCAAACCATCCCGAGCCTCGCCTTGCTCGCGCTTTTCTATCCGCTGCTGCTGTCGCTTTCGGCGGCCGTCGGCGGGGGGATTCCGGCGCTAGGCTTCCTCCCCTCGGTGCTCGCGCTGACGCTCTACGCGGTGCTGCCGATCTTGCGGAACACGGTGACGGGGCTCCACGGCCTCGACCCCGCGGTGATCGAGGCGGCCGATGGCGTCGGCATGACCGCCTGGCAGAAATTGCTGCTGATCGAGGCGCCCTTGGTCTCGCCCGTGCTGATGGCGGGGGTACGAACCGCCGCCGTTTGGACGATCGGCGCGGCGACGCTCTCGACCACGGTCGGCCAGCCCTCGCTCGGCGACATGATCTTCGCCGGACTCCAGACGCAAAATTGGGCGCTGGTGCTCGCCGGGTGCCTGGCGGCGGCGGGGCTCGCGCTGTCGGTCGACGCGCTGCTCGGGGTGATCGAGCACGGCATCGCGATGCGCCGGCGGGTGCGCGCGTTCGTCGCGCTGGCGGTGCTCGCGGCGGGCATCCTCGCCGCTTTGGCGCCCGCGATGCCGAGCGGGCGGCCGAGCGTTACGGTCGGCGCCAAGGGTTTCGGCGAGCAATATATCCTCGCCCGCCTGATCGGCCACCGGCTCGAACGCGCGGGCTACCGCGTGAATTACCGCGAGGGGCTCGGCTCGGCGGTGGTGTTCGGCGCGTTGGCGGGGGGCGATATCGACGTGTACGTCGATTATTCGGGCACGATCTTCACCAACGAAATGAAGCGCCAGGACGTGCCCGCGCGGGCCGAGATCGTGCGGCAGGTGGGCGATTGGGTGGCGCGCACGCATGGCGTGCGGTTGCTGGGCGCCTTGGGGTTCGAAAATGCCTATGCCTTCGCGATGCGCGGCGACGTCGCGCGGCGGCGCGGAATCGCGAGCCTCGACGATCTGGTCGCCCAGGCCCCCGCGCTCGAGCTCGGCTCGGATTTGGAATTTCTGGAGCGGCCCGAATGGGCGGCGGTGAAGCGCGCTTACCCTTTGCGCTTCCGCGCGACCCAGGCCTATGCGCCGACCTTCATGTACCGCGCGGTCGCGAGCGGCGCGGCGGACGTGATCACCGCTTTCTCCTCCGACGGGCGGATCGCCGCGCAAAAGCTGACGGTGCTGAGCGACCCCAAGGGCGCGATCCCGGGCTATGACGCGGTGCTGCTCGTGGGGCGCGCCCATGCCGGCGACGCGCGCTTCGTGGGGGCGCTGCAAGGGCTGGTGGGGGCGATTTCGGTCGAGGCGATGCGCGAGGCCAATCTGCTGGTCGACCGCGATGCGGATAAGAAGAGCCCCGATGAAGCGGCGGCCTGGCTCGAGCGGCGCATCGCGAAATAGGCGCGCGGCCGAGCCCCACTTGCATTCACCGCCCGCCGCGCCACATCGCGGGCCATGAGTGAACCGATCAAGTGGCACGGCACGACGATCCTTTCCGTGCGCAAAAATGGCAAAGTGGTGATCGCGGGCGACGGCCAGGTCTCGATGGGCCAGACGGTGATGAAGCCCAATGCGCGCAAGGTCCGCCGCCTGGGCGAGGGCGCGGTGATCGGCGGCTTCGCGGGCGCGACCGCCGATGCCTTCACCTTGTTCGAACGGCTCGAGCGCAAGCTGGAGCAGCATCACGGGGCGCTGCTGCGCGCCGCGGTCGAACTCGCCAAGGATTGGCGCACCGACAAATATCTGCGCAACCTGGAAGCGATGCTGATCGTCGCCGATAGGGACGTGACCTTGGTCGTCACCGGCAATGGCGATGTGCTGGAACCCGAGGCGGGGATCGCCGCGATCGGCTCGGGCGGCAATTTCGCGCTGGCGGCGGCGCGCGCGCTCAGCGATTACGAGGCCGATGCCGAAACGCTCGCGCGCAAGGCGATGCAGGTCGCGGCGGATATTTGCGTGTACACCAATGACAAGCTGGTGATCGAAAGCCTCGACGCCGCCGCATGACTCGATCGTCACCCCAGCGAAAGCTGGGGTCTCCCAGTTCCGCGCAAGGCCCCTGCTTTCGCAGGGGCGACTTCTTCTTCGGATAACTTCAGCATGAACGACTCCCTCACCCCCAAAGCCATCGTCGCCGCGCTCGACGCGCATATCATCGGCCAATCGGACGCCAAGAAAGCCGTGGCGGTCGCCCTGCGCAACCGTTGGCGCCGCCAGCGGCTCGGCGCCGATCTGCGCGACGAGGTGACACCCAAGAACATCCTGATGATCGGCCCCACCGGCTGCGGCAAGACCGAGATCAGCCGCCGCCTCGCCAAGCTCGCCGATGCGCCCTTCGTGAAGGTCGAGGCGACCAAATTCACCGAGGTCGGCTATGTCGGGCGCGACGTCGAGCAAATCGCGCGCGATCTGGTCGAGGAAGCGGTGCGGCTGGAGAAGGAGCGCCGCCGGCTCGCGGTGAAGGACAAGGCCGAGGAAGCGGCGATGGCGCGGCTGCTCGACGCGCTCACCGGCAAGGGCGCGAGCGAGGCGACGCGCGAGGCGTTCCGCCAGCGCTTCCGCGACGGCCATCTCGACGACAAGGAAGTCGAGATCGAGATCGAACAGGCGCCGCAAATGCCCTTCGAAATCCCCGGCGGCGCGCAAGTCGGGATGATCAATTTGGGCGAGATGATGGGCAAGGCGTTCGGCCAGCCGCCGCTCAAGCGCCGCAAATTGTCGGTCCCCGCCGCCTGGGCCAAGCTGGTCGAGGAAGAGGCCGACAAGCGCCTCGATCAGGACGAGGTGAGCCGCGCGGCCTTGGCCGACGCCGAGGCGAACGGCATCGTTTTCCTGGACGAGATCGACAAGATCGCGGTGAGCGACGTGCGCGGCGGCTCGGTGAGCCGCGAGGGCGTGCAGCGCGATCTGCTGCCGCTGATCGAGGGCACCACGGTTTCGACCAAATATGGCCCGATGAAAACCGACCATATCCTATTCATCGCGAGCGGCGCCTTCCACGTCGCCAAACCCAGCGATCTGCTGCCCGAACTTCAGGGCCGCTTGCCCATCCGCGTCGAGCTGAAAGCGCTGACCGAAGCCGATTTCGTCGCGATCCTTTCCGACACCAAGGCGTCGCTGATCGCGCAATATCGCGCGCTGCTCGCGACCGAGGGGGTGACGATCGACTTTACCGACGACGGCATCCGCGCGGTCGCGCGCATCGCCGCCGAGGTCAACGGCCAGGTCGAGAATATCGGTGCGCGGCGGCTGCAGACGGTGATGGAGAAATTGCTCGAAAGCCTGAGCTTCGAGGCCGAGGAGCGCCAGGGCGAAACCGTCGCGATCGACGCCGCTTATGTCGAGCGCGAACTGGCGAGCATCGCGCGCAACACCGATCTCAGCCGGTTCGTGCTATAGGGCTTGGGGCACGCGATCGGCTCGAGCCGGCGTCGGCGGTTCCCAAAGTTCGATCGGGTTGCCCTCGGGATCGTGGAGGCGGGCGAAGCGGCCGATGCCTTGATCGTCCCACTCCGCCCGCGTCTCGATACTCACGCCGCGCGCGCGCAGATCGGCGAGCAGCGCGTCGAGCTCGCTCACCCGCAGGTTGAGCATATAGGCGCGATCGGCTTTGAAATAATCGCTGTCGGCGGCGAAGGGCTCGAACACCAGCGGGCCGGGCGCGGGTGACCAGCACCAATCATGTGTCTGCCCCTCGGCATCGGCGCCGCAGCCATTGCCGACGCCGAGCACCTCGCGATACCAATCACGCAGCGCGCCGGGATCGCGCGCGCGGAAGAAAAAGCCCCCCAAGCCCAACACCGGCATCGCGAGTCGCTCCTTTCGCCCGCGCCGAGCCTAGCCGCACCCGTGACGCTATCGCAATCGCGACCTGATGCCGCGCCATCGCGACGCCAGCGCAACGATTGATGGGCGTTCACACAAGACATGCCCGGCGATCGGCCTTTATCGCGGTGGCCGTCAGGAGGTCCGCCATGCCCGATCTCGATGCTTTCGCTTTCTCGAAACGGCCCGGCTATGACGAGGCGGCGACCCGCGCGGCCTTCGCCCAGGCGGTGCCGCTCCGGACCGTCGTGATCTACTGCTATGATCCGCGCGCGGTCGGCATTCCCGCAGCGGTCGCCGCCGCGATGGACGAAATATATCCGGGCGACATCGTCACCGATGCCGCCGGCAACAAAGTCGCGTCCACCGCGACGATCTTTCCGGTGATCGTCGCCGGCGGGCGCGCGCAAGACGCGCTGCGCTCGGTGACGGTCGCGCAGCATTTGTTCGGGATCGAGCGGGTGGTGGTCGTCCATCACAGCCATTGCGGCGCGACGAGCTTTACCGCGGAAGGCATCGTCACCGCTTTCGCCGCCGAACATGGCCGCAACATCGCGACCGCCTATCCGCGCGCGAGCCTGTGCATCGGCGACTATAATGAGTCGCTCGCCCATGACGTCGCGCTGCTGCGCGCGGCGCCGGGGACGCCGCCGCATGTCGATATCTTCGGCTATTTCTATGAAATCGACGGCGATCGGCTGACCCTGATCGTCGAGGATCGCGCCTGAGCAGCGCGCGTCACGCGGCGTGCGCCCCCACCTCGTTCGCCGCCACCTCGTTCGCCGCCGCCTCGATCAACCGGCGCTCGAGCGCGCGCAAGCGTTGGCTGCTGGTGATCTTGTCGCCGAACAAATCGGTCACGTAAAAAACGTCGACCGCGCGCTCGCCATAGGTCGCGATATGCGCCGAATGCACGGTCACTTTCGATTGAAACAACCCCTGCGCGAGGCGGTTGAGCAGCGCCGGCCCGTCGCGCGCGTTCACCTCGATCACGGTGAAGCGGTTCGAGGCGCCATTGTCGATGAAGACTTGCGGCGCGATCTCGAAGGCTTCGGCGCGGGCGCGGGGGAGCGGCTTGGCCGACAAGCGCTCGCTCAGCCGCCCGCGATTGGCGAGCGCGTCCTCGATCGCGCGTTTGAGCCGCGCGAGCTGCTCGGCGCGGTCGAAGGGGCGGCCGAACGGGTCTTGCACCAGGAAATTGTCGAGCGCCATGCCGTCGCGCGTGGTGTGGATGCGCGCGTCGATGATGTTGCCCCCCGCCAAATGGATCGCGCCCGCCGCGCGGTAGAAGAGCCCGGGGTGATCGGCGGCATAAAGCGTCACCAGCGTCGCGCCGCGCTCGGGATAGACTTGCGCGTCGATCGCGAGCTGCTTGTCGCCCGCCGCCGCGACCAGCCGGGCGTTGCTCGCGAGCACGTCCTCGGGCTCGGCGATCCAATAGGGTTCGGGCAGCCGCGCGACGAGCGCGTCGAACGCGCCGCGCTCCCAGCCGAGCGCTTCGGCCAGGCTCGCTTGCTTGGCCGCGATCCGCTCGGCGCGGCCCTTTTGCTTGTGCCCCAGGCGCAGCGATTCCTCGGCGCGTTCGTAAAGCTCGGCGAGCAGCTGGCGCTTCCAGCTGTTCCACACCCCCGGCCCCACCGCGCGAATATCGACGACGGTGAGCGCGAGCAGCAGCTTGAGCCGTTCGGGGCTTTGCACGGCGGCGGCGAAATCGATGATCGTCTTATAGTCCGACAGGTCGCGCTTGAACGCGGTCGCCGAGGCGAGCAGATGCCAGCGCACCAGCCAGGCGACCGTCTCGGTCTCGCCCGCCGATAGCCCGAGCCGGGGGCAGAGCCGCCGCGCGACTTCGGCGCCGAGCACCGAATGATCGCCGCCGCGCCCCTTGGCGATGTCGTGCAGCAGCACCGCGACGTAAAGCACGCGGCGCGACACGAGCTTTTGCACGATCTCGGTCGCGATCGGATGATCCTGCGCCAATTCGCCGCGCTCGATCCGCGCGAGCAGCCCGATCGCGCGGATCGAATGTTCGTCGACCGTATAATGATGATACATGTCGAACTGCATCTGCGCGACCACGCGGCCGAAATCGGGCACGAAGCGGCCGAACACCCCCGCCTCGTTCATCCAGCGCAGCACCGTCTCGGGCGCGCGGCGCGAGGTGAGCACGTCGAGGAACAGCGCGTTGGCGCGCGGGTCGTCGCGCACTTCATCCGCGAGCTTGGCGTCGCGCGCGGCGGCGCGCATCGCGAGCGGATGGATTTCGAGCCCATGTTTGTCGGCGAGCGCGAACAGCTCGATCAGCCGCACCGGATCGGCGCGGAAGAAATCGTCGCGCGGCAGCGCCAGCCGACCGCGATCGAGCACGAAGCCGTTCAGCCGGCGTGGCCGCCGCATCAGGCTCGGTAAGCCGAAGCGCCGCCCGCGCGCCGCGAAGGCCTCGTCGAGATGCGCGAGGAACACGCCCGTCAAGTCGCCGACCGTTTTCGCCTGGAGGAAATAATAGCGCATGAAGCGCTCGACCCGCGAGGCGCCCGGGCGCTCGGCGAAGCGCAGCCGCTCGGCGATTTCGCGCTGCACGTCGAAGGTCAGCCGGTCCTCGGCGCGGCCGGTGATCAAGTGCAAATGGCAGCGCACCGCCCAGAGGAAATTTTCGGCGCGGTGGAATTGGCGATATTCGGCGGCCGTCAACAGTCCGGCCTCGACCAGCCCCGCCGAACGATCGACATTATGCGCGTATTTGCCGATCCAGAACAAGGTGTGGAGATCACGCAGCCCCCCCTTGCCTTCCTTCACATTGGGTTCGACGACATAGCGACTGTCGCCCATTTTGCGGTGGCGTTCGTTGCGCTCGGCGAGCTTGTCGGCGATGAAGGCGCGGACGTTGGGTTGCTGCACCTCCAGCCGGAAGCGGCGCATCGCCTCGTCGAACAACGCCGCGTCGCCCCAGACATAGCGCGCCTCGAGCAAGGCGGTGCGGGTGGTGACGTCGCTTTTGGCCTGGCGCACCATTTCATCCAAGCCGCGCGCGCTATGGCCGAGCTTCAGCCCCAGGTCCCACAGCGCATAAAGCATCGATTCGATCACCTGCTCGGCCCAGCCGGTGACTTTCCAGGGGGTGAGGAAGGCGATGTCGACGTCCGAATGCGGCGCCATTTCACCGCGCCCATAGCCCCCCACCGCGACCAGCACGAGCCGCTCGCCCGCGGTCGAGGCGGCGCGGCGGTGGAGGCGCTCGGTCACGAAATCGAACAACAGCCGCAGAATCTGATCGGTGAGGAACGCCCCCGCCGCCGCCGCCTCCAGCCCGCGCGAGGGATGTTCGGCGAGGCGGCGGGCGATCTCGGCGCGGCCGGCGTCGAGCGCGGCGCGCAAGATTTGGGTCGCGGCGGCGCGCAGGCTGGCGGGGTCCTCGCCCGCGAGCGCGCGTAGCGTATCGGCGATCGCGCGGCGATCGATGATCGCGCGGCGCTGGCGCAGTCCGGCGAAACGAGTGCTCATCGCCCGCCTTCATAGGCGCTCGCCCGCCCCGCGTCATCGCTCGAATTGGCACGCGCACACGCCGTCATACGGCGGTCGCTTCGTCATTCCATGGCAAATATTCGATAAATCGCGCCCGCGCGCGGCAAGTCCGTTTCGATCCGTTAACCATTTTCGCTTAACGATCGTTGCGCTATGATCACGCTCACGCTTGCCGAATTGGCTCGTCCTGGGACGATGTTGCCCAGGTTGATCGCCGTGCAACGCGTGGCGCCCGAAACGCTCGACGAACGCGCGGCCTCCACCGCTTTGTTGATCGGCTGGATCGTCCCGCTCAACTTGCTCACCACCGCCGCGCTCGCGATGCTTTATGCGGTGATCTTGCATCAGCCGGCGATGACGCTCGTGGCGCTCCCGGTGCTGATCGCGACGCTCGCCTCGCTGCCGCTCGTCTGGCGCGACCATCTGCCGACGCGCTGGCGCGTCCCCGCGCACAAGATCGCGCGCGGCCTGCATCTCTACGCGGTGCTGATCGGCGTCGCTTGGGCGCTGCAACTCGCGCTCATCGACCGCGCGGCCTCGGGCAACGAACGCATCGGCATCGCTTGTGTGACGGTCGCGGTGATCGCGCTCGGCGGCAAGGTCTTCACTTTGGTGCCGGTCAATTCGCTGATCTTCATGAGCATCGTCGGCGTGCAATTGGGGCTCAACCTGCATCATCAGGTCGCCGCGCCGCTGTTTTACGACGTCGCGATCGTCATTTTCGTGGCGACGCTTTATCTGATGGCGCTCGCTCAAGCGCATCTTTACGCGCAGCGGATGCGCGCGGGCGAGGCGATCGCCGCGCTCGAACGCCGCCGCAGCGAGGAAGCCGCGCGCGCGGCGGCCGAGCAGCAAGCGATGGAGCGCGCGCACGAACGCGCCCGCGCCGCCGAGGAAG
>LWDI01000025.1:0-349 GCA_002083475.1 Proteobacteria bacterium SG_bin5 | reverse complement strand
AGGAGCGCCGCGCGATCATGGCCGATCACGCGCACCGCTACGAAAGCTCGGTGATGGCGGTGATCGCAGCCTTGGGCGAGGCGGTCGCCGAGCTCGGCGGCTCGACGCGCGACGTGCTTCAAGTCGGCGAGGCGAGCGCGGCGCATGTCCGCACGGTGCAGGCGCGCGCGGGTGCCGCGGGCGAGTCGATGGCGGCGGTGCGCGGCGCGGTCAGCCGATTGCGCGAGGCGATCGCGGCGATCGAGGGCGAGGTCGCCGCGCAAGCGCGCGCGACGATCGGCGCCCAGGCCCGCGCCGACGACGCCCGCGCCCGCGCCGACGCGCTCGCCGAACGCAGCCGCGCGGTGCG
>LWDI01000024.1:5756-6085 GCA_002083475.1 Proteobacteria bacterium SG_bin5 | reverse complement strand
CGCGGGGCGACCGCCGGGGTCGGCCCGATCGCGCGGCGGCGGCGGCGGCGGCGTGGCGCGGACGGGGGGCTCGATCGGGGCGGGCGGCGGCAGATCGAAGCTCAGCAAGCGCGGTTCGGACGGTAGCGATGGCGGCGCGACCGCGCGCAGCTGCAACGACAAGCAGAGTAACCCCACCGACAGCGCCGCGAGCGCCGCGCTCTGCGCGCGCTGACGAGCACCGGTCGACCGATAGCCGCAAGCCGCCGTCGCCATGACCATGACGCGCCCATAACGGCTTTTCGCGACCAAGGCTTGTGAAAAATCAACCTAACGGCCCAAGTCGAGCG
>LWDI01000024.1:0-5677 GCA_002083475.1 Proteobacteria bacterium SG_bin5 | reverse complement strand
ACCGAATCAATGGCTCGACGGAGAAAGCTCCTCCCCTTACAGGGGAGGAGCGAACCGGTTCAATCGCAAACAGCTCTAGCGCCGTTCGAGCGCCTCGGTCGCCTCGGCGATCAGCGTCGCGACGATTTCGGCGACGGGCTCCTCGCGCGTCACCATCCCGACCGATTGCCCGGCCATCAAACTGCCCTGCTCGACATCGCCCTCGATCACCGCGCGGCGCAGGGCGCCCGCCCAATAATGCTCGATTTCGAGCTGCGCCGCCGCCATGTCGAGCGCGCCCGCGTCGAGCGCGGCGGCGACTTCGCGCTGCTTGGCGACGAATGCCTCGGTGCCTGCGTTCTTGAGCGCGCGCACCGGGATCACCGGCAGGCGCGGGTCGAGCTGGACGCTCGCCACCGCGTCGCGCGCCGAGGCGCGGAAAAAGGCTTTTTTGAAATTGGGATGGGCGATGCTTTCGGTCGCGCAGGCGAAGCGCGTGCCGAGCTGCACCCCGGCCGCGCCCATCTCCAGATAAGACGCGATCGCCGCGCCGCGCCCGATGCCGCCCGCGACGAACACCGGCACGTCAGCCGCGACCACGGGCAGGATTTCCTGCGCGAGCACGCCGGTCGAGACCGGCCCGATATGCCCGCCCGCCTCGCTCCCCTCGATCACCAGCGCGTCGACGCCCGAGCGGATCAGCTTCTTGGCGAGCGCGAGCGCGGGGGCGAAGCATAGGAGTTTCGCGCCGATGCCCTTGATCCGCTCGATCGCCCCCGCCGGGGGGAGCCCGCCCGCGAGCACGATGTGCGTCACGCCGTTCCGGCCGCAGACGTCGATCAGTTCGTCGAGCTGCGGGTGGAGGGTGATGAGGTTCACCCCGAACGGCCGCGCCGTGAGCGCCTTGGTCGCGGCGATCTCGGCATCGAGCAGCGCGGGCGGCATCGCCCCCGCCGCGATGAGCCCGAAGGCGCCCGCGTTCGAAACGGCGGCGACGAGATGGCGCTCGGACACCCACGACATCGCGCCGCACAGGATCGCGTGCTCACTGCCGAGAAAAGCGGCGCCGCGCGCCATCAGGGTCGAAAGGCGGCTGGTCATTGGTCCCAAATTTCCAGTTTCAGGCCGGCGACATCGGCGAAATCGGCGGCGTTGGCGGTGATGAGGATCAGGTCGCGCGCGAGCGCGGTGGCGGCGATCATGCGATCGAGCACCTTGCGCCGACTAAAGCCGCGATCGGCGAGGATCCGGCCATAAGCCGCCGCCATCGCGCCATCGAAATCGACCACGGGCAGAAAACGCAGCAGCGCGTCGACGGCGGCCCGCCGCCGCGCGCTTTCCGCGCCATCGGCATAAACGCCGCCTTCCAGCTCGACGCGCGTGACGACCGACAGCGCCGGCCGACGATCGAGCCGTTCGACCCGCGCAACGAAGGCCGGGGTGCGCTCGCGCAAATGGATCGCGACATCGGTGTCGAGCAAATAGGCCAAGGCTCAATAGAGCCCGGCGCGATCGGGTAGCTCGATTTCCTCGCGCCCGCGAAATGGGTCGCTCGGCCCGAGCGCGCGCAAAATGCCGGCGAGTTCGGCGAGGTCGGCGCGCTCGCGATCGAGATCGAGCGCGGGGCGAATGACGAGGTCGGCGCCCTGGCGGCTGATCTCGACCGCATCGCCGGGCTTCACCCCGAAGCTCTTGGGCAAGCGCACCGCGACGCTATTGCCCGATTTGAACGCACTGGTTTTGACGATCTCGGTCATGGCTGGGATATACGGTATATCCGGGCGCCGCTCAAGCCTCCGCATCCAGCCCATAGGCCGTGTGGAGCACGCGCACCGCGAGTTCGGTCTCGTCCTCGTCGATCAGCACGCTCACCTTGATCTCGCTCGTGGTGATCGCCTGGATGTTGATCCCGCGCGCGCCGAGCGTCTTGAACATCGTCGCGGCGACGCCGGCGTGGCTGCGCATCCCCACGCCCACCACCGTGATCTTGGCGACGCGCGTGTCGTGCATCGCGCGTTCGAAGCCGATCGCCGCCTGTTCGCGCGCGAGCACGTCGAGCGAGCGCGCGAGATCGGCGCCCGGCACGGTGAAGGTCACGTCGGTCGATCCGGTCGAATGCGCCACGTTCTGGACGATCATATCGACGTTGATCCCCGCCTCGGCGAGCGGGGCGAAGATCGTCGCGACCGCGCCCGGCTTGTCGGGCACGCGGGTCAGCGTGATCTTGGCCTCGTTCTTGTCATGCGCGATGCCGGTGATCAGCTGGCGTTCCATCTCGAGTTCCTCTTCGCTCACGATCAGCGTGCCGACATCGTCGCCGCCGGGGACGAAGGACGAAAGCACGCGCACCCGCACGCCCTCCTTCATCGCCAGCCCCACCGAGCGCGTCTGCAACACCTTCGCCCCCACCGAGGCGAGTTCGAGCATTTCCTCATAGCTCACCCGCCGCAATTTGCGCGCGCGCGGCACGATCCGGGGGTCGGTGGTGTAGACGCCATCGACATCGGTATAAATGTCGCAGCGCTCGGCGCGCAGCGCGGCGGCGACGGCGACCGCGCTGGTGTCCGACCCGCCGCGCCCGAGCGTCGAGACACGCCCCTCGGCGACGCCCTGGAAGCCCGGGATCACCGCGACCTCGCCCGCCGCGAGCGCCGCGTCGAGCCCGGCGGTGTCGATGCGCTCGATCCGCGCGGCGCCATGCGCGCCATCGGTCGCGATCGGCAATTGCCAGCCGAGCCAGCTGCGCGCGGGCACCCCGATCGCCTGGAGCGCGATCGCGAGCAGCCCGCTCGTCACTTGTTCGCCGCTCGCCACCACCACGTCATATTCGCGGCGATCGTAAAGCGGCGAGGCCTCGCGGCAAAAGCCCACCAGCCGATCGGTCTCCCCCGCCATCGCCGAGACCACCACCGCGACCTGGTGCCCGGCGGCGACCTCCTGCTTCACGCGCTCGGCGACCAAGCGGATGCGCTCGATCCCCGCCATCGAGGTGCCGCCGAATTTCATCACGATGCGCGCCATGGGCGGCGAAATTCCTTCAGCTTGAAAGCCGCGCCTGATAATTGCGCGACCGGGTCAAGGCAAGCGGCCCGGGCGGGCGGCCGTGATTGTCAGCGGCGCGCGCGGCGTGATAGGCTGGTGGTCGAGGTGAATGATGGCGCCGTCGCTGCAACAACTCGTATCCCAGGTCGTCAAGGAGCGCTTCCGCGGCGTCGCGATCGACCGTGTCGAGGTGATGCCCGACGTCGACCATGATGGCGATCCGGTGCTGCGCATCACCGTGGTGTTCGACGCCGAGATCGAGGATGTCGACGTGGGCGAGCTGGTCGGCTGGGTACGTCATTTACGGCTGAAGCTGCTCGAGCGCGGCGAGGAAGCTTTCCCGATCACGCGCTTCATAACCAAGCGCGATTACGACAGCCTCAGGCATGAAGCCGCTTGATCTGATCGCCTCGACCAATATCTTGGTCGCGTCGTCCAAGGGCAAACCCTCCCAAGTGAGCCTGCGCCGCGCGACGAGTTCGGCCTATTATGCGCTCTTTCACTGCCTCGCCCGCAATTGCGCCGATGCGCTGCTGGGGGGCGCGAGCGCCGACCGCAGCGACCAGGCATGGCGACAGACGTATCGCGCCCTGAACCATGGCGATGCCAAAGCGGCCTGCGCGAACAAGAGCATGATCAGCCGCTTTCCCGACGCGATTCAAGATTTCGCCGATCGCTTCGTCGATTTGCAGGACCGGCGCCATCTGGCGGATTACGACCCGCTCATCCGCTTCGGCAAATCGCAGGTGGTGGCCGATATCAAAGCGGCGGAACAAGTTATAAGGGCGTTTCAGCAAGCCTCGCTCAAGGATCGTCGCGCTTTTGCCGCGCATGTGCTCTTTAGGAAGCGCCCCGGCTGAGTCGGAAAGGACCAACATGGCGACCCCCATCACGATCAACCCCGCCGAGGCGCAGCATTTCGGGCGGCTCGCCGCCGATTGGTGGAACCCCAAGGGCAGCTCGGCGATGCTCCACCGCCTGAACCCGGTGCGGCTCGGCTATTTGCGCCGTCTCGCGGATGCGCATTGGGGCACCGACGCGGCGAGCTTCACCCCGCTCCAGGGCAAGCGCGCGCTCGACATCGGCTGCGGCGCAGGGCTCTTGTGCGAACCGCTCGCGCGGCTCGGCGCGTCGGTCACCGGGATCGACGCGGCGCCCGAAAATATCCACGCCGCGCGCGCGCACGCGCTGCAATCGGGGGTGCGGATCGATTACCGCGTCGGTGGGATCGAGGCGATCGGCGAGGAGCGGTTCGATCTCGTCACCAGCCTGGAAGTGATCGAACATGTCGCCAATCCGGCGGGCTTCGTCGCGGGGCTGGCGCGCGTGCTCGCGCCCGGCGGGCTGTTGCTGCTCTCGACCCCCAACCGCACCTGGCTGTCGCGGCTCGCGCTCATTTCGCTCGGCGAGGGGCTGGGGCAAATCCCGCGCGGCACGCATGATTGGCGCCAGTTCCTCGCCCCCGCCGAACTCACCCAGCTGGTGATCGACGCGGGGCTCAGGCTGATCGAGACCAAGGGGCTCAGCTTTTCCCCCTTGCGCGGCTTCCAGCTGAGCGATGATCTGCGGCTCGATTATTTCGTTTCGGCAACCACCGCCTGACCGCCGTTTCGCGGCGCGGGCTTTGCCGCTAAGGGGCCTGATGCGCGCGCCCGCTCTTCGCCTTGCGCTTTTGCTCCTGGGCGCCGGGGCGCTGACGGGCCTGGCCGATGCCCCCGCGCCCAGCGCGCGGCTGCTGCCCGATGCCGAGGCGCGCTGGATAGACTTCACCCTCACCCCCGGCAACCAGCCGCTCTTCACCGCGAGCCTCAACGGGGTGCCCGCGCGGGCGATTCTCGATACCGGCGTCACCGCGAGCGTCGCCTCGCCCGAATTCGCCGCGCGCGCGGGGCTGAAGGTGCGGCGCGGCGGGGCGGCGCGCGCGATCGGGGGCGACATCGGCTATGGCATCGCGGCGGTCGGCGCGCTCGGCGTCGGCGGGCTGCGGCGCATCGGCGGCACGGTAACGGTCGCGCCGCTGCCCGCGACCGCCACCGGCACCGCCGAGGGGCTCGATCTGCTGATCGGCGCCGATCTGCTCCACCGCTTCGCGCTCGACATCGATTTTCCCGCGCGGCGCTTTCGCCTGTTGCCCTCGGGCCGGCTGCCGTTTCGCGGCGCGGTCGCCCCGCTCGCGCTCGCGCGCGGGAGCCCGGTCTATCTGACCGCGGTCACGCTCGCCGGGTACAAGCTGTGGCCCTTGGTGATCGACACGGGCGACGGCGCCGCGCTCACGCTCAGCCGCCCGGCGTTCCGGCGGCTGACGCTGCCGGGCGTGCGCTTCACGACGACGATCGCTTACGGCCTAGGCGGCGCGCAGCCGAGCGAGTTGGCGATCGTCCCGCACGTCGCGCTCGGCGCGGCGACGCTTGGCGAGACCGAGCTCAGGATCGAGCCCGAGGGCGGCTTCGCGCAGCGCCTGGGGGTGAGCGGGCGGATCGGGACCGGGCTGCTCGACCAGCACCGCGTGCTGCTCGATCCCGGCGCGGGCCGGCTGGTGATCGCCCCCGCCACCGACCCGCGCCCGCCGCCGCGCTCGACCAGCGGGCTGTTGCTGCGCCGCGAGGGGGCGCTGCTGCGCGTGCTCCACGTCATGCGCGGCGGCCCCGCCGAGGCG
>LWDI01000023.1:560-30109 GCA_002083475.1 Proteobacteria bacterium SG_bin5 | reverse complement strand
AGGCGCTGCCGGGCAAGGCGGTGCGCTTCTACCGCGAGGCGCTGACGCTCGACCCCAATGATCTCGCCGCGCTCGAAGGCCAGGGCGAGGCGTTCGTCGCGCGCGGCGCGATCGAGCGCGCGCGCGACAATCTGGCGAAGATCCGCCGACGCTGCCCGAACGGCTGCGCGCCCGCGACCGCGCTCGCGGCGGTCATCGCGCGCGGGCAGGCGGGGCCTGCGGTCGCGGCGCAGGCGGCGAAGGTTGCCGGGCGGGAGTAGGGGCAGGAAACTAGGAGGCCATGCTCTGATCGCGGGGACAAATTTGCAACGAGGAAACGCATCCTTTCGGAACGCATAATGTCGTTTTCAGTTGTCCTTAAGCGATAGACTCATATATATCGCTCGTTGCCGCTGATTTTGGCCTCTTGGGAGAACGAAAATGCGCTTTGAAACTTGGGGTGGCACGCGCTGAATATAGCTGCACCAGCCGGCGCAAGCCAAACGGTTTTCGGAATGGCCTCCATAAATGAAGTGGAGGCCATTTTCGTAACTGCACTAATCGCAACAGTAATAGCGATATGGGGCGTAATTACGCAGCGGATAGTGTCAAGAAGAACGGCCACCCTGGAGTATTTTTCTCGAATTGACAACGATAAAGATCTAATTGATGCAAGAAAGACGTTTTCTGCTATAACAAAAAGCGGTAGTGATTTGATCGAATTTGCTGAGCCAAATAAATTCGACTCCGATGAAAGTTGGGCGCTTCGATTAATATTGAACGAAAACGAGCGTTTAGCCATAGGTATCCAATTTGGCGTGCTTGACCGGCATTTTGTAGCTCGTCACGCGCGCGGCGTATTGATTAGAGATTGGGAGCTTTCTGCTCCGTTCATCTATAAACTCAGGGGCAGTACCGGTAATCTCGCTATATATCATGAATTTGAAGTTCTAGTGCGCGTTCTTTCTGATCGAAAAATGCCTCGGAGATCTTATTTTTGGCGACTTTGGTTTTAGCTTTATACTTGGGATAAATATCCGATCGCAATGAGTTTAAATCGCGTCGTCGAACTCGGAAGGCGGCGTTTGACGGTAAAGTGAGAGTGCTGAATATACCATTATTACATTACGGTTCTAGCGAAATACGCTGCGGAATCATGATTTCAGGCTCAACGACAAGCCTGAGGTGGTGAGGTGGCGGCTTGAGCTCCTTGGGAAACGCTTGAGTCTCTGCGCCTCCGCGTGAACCAAAAAACGCCGCGCCCCGCGCGAACCCCGTCACCCCAAGGCGCGCGCCAACGCCACCCATTCCTCCGCCCGCACCGTCTCCGCGCGCCGCGTTTCGTCGATGCCGACCGCCGCGCAGGCCGCGAGCGCGCCCGGTACCCCTTTCAAACTCTGCCGCAGCATCTTGCGGCGTTGGCCGAAGGCGGCCGCCGTCAGCGTCTCCAAAACCGAAAGCCGCACGCCCTCGGGCGCTTCGGCCGGCAGGATCGCGACCACCGCCGACATCACCTTGGGCGGCGGCGTGAAGGCCGAGCGGTGAACCGGCAGCGCGATCCGCGGCCGGCTGCGCCACTGGGCGAGCACCGCGAGCCGGCCATAAGCCTCGCTCCCCGGCGCGGCCACGATCCGCTCGGCGACCTCGCGCTGAAACATGAGGGTGAGCGAGCGCCACCAGGGCGGCCAATCGGCGGAGAGCCAGCCGATCGCGAGCGCGGTGCCGACATTATAGGGCAGATTGGCGACGATATGCGCCCCCGCGCCGACCAGCGCGCGGTGATCGATCGCGAGCGCGTCGCCCTCGATCACGCGCAGCTTTCCGGGAAAAGCCGTGTCGAGCTCGGCGAGCGCGGGCAGACAGCGACGGTCGCGCTCGATCGCCGTCACCCGCGCGCCCGCCTGGAGCAACGCGCGCGTCAGGCCACCGGGGCCGGGGCCGATCTCGAGCACCTCGGCATCGGTCAAATCGCCGGGGATGGCGGCGATCCGCGCGAGCAATTGCCCGTCGAGCAGGAAATTCTGCCCCAGCGCCTTGCTCGCCGTCAGGCCGTGCCGCGCGATCACCTCGCGCAGCGGGGGCAGGCCGCTCAAGTCTCCAGCCGCCGCGCCGCGGCCTCCTGCGCCAGCTTGAGCGCGGCGATCATCGCGCCGGGGTGCGCCGCGTCCTTGCCCGCGAGATCGAAGGCGGTGCCGTGATCGGGCGAGGTGCGCACGATCGGCAGCCCGAGCGTGATGTTCACCCCCTCGTCGAAATGCAGCGTTTTCAAGGGGATGAGCGCTTGGTCGTGATAGCAGCACAGCGCCGCGTCATAACCCGCGCGGGCGCGGGGGTGGAACAACGTATCCGCCGCGAACGGCCCGCGCGCGTCGATCCCCTCGGCGCGCAGCTGCTCGATCGCGGGGGCGATGAACTCGATCTCCTCGCGCCCGATCGCGCCTTGCTCGCCGGCATGGGGGTTGAACCCGGCGAAGACGAGGCGCGGCGCTTCGATCCCGAAATTGCGCGCGAGGCCCCGCGCCGTCGCTCGCCCGCGCGCGACGATCAGCTCGGTCGAGAGCAGCGCCGCCACCGCCGAGAGCGGCACATGGGTGGTGATCGGCACCACGCGCAGCGAAGGCCCGGCGAGCATCATCACCGCGTTTTCGCGCGCGATGCCACAGCGTTCGGCGACGAATTCGGTCTGCCCCGGATCGGTGAAGCCCACCGCATAGAGCTGCGCCTTGGAAACCGGGCCGGTGACGAGCGCCCCCGCCGCCCCCGAGCGCGCGAGCCCGACCGCGAGTTCGAGCGACTGGAGCGCGCAGCGGGCGCCATCGATATCGGGCGCGCCGGGCAGAATATCGCCGCCGTCGAGCACGTGCAGCACCGGCAGCGCGCGATCGAAAGCGGAGCGCGCCTCGGCCGGATCGGTGATGCGCGCGAGCGGCACCCCGCTCACCCGCGCGACCGCGCGCGGATCGCCCACCGCGAAGAAGGGCGCGAGGCCGTGCGTGCCCCGCGCCGCCCAGGCCTTGGCGATGATCTCGGGCCCGATGCCCGCCGGATCCCCCATGGAAGCAGCGATCGGCGCGATCATTCCGGTCTCCGTCGCAGGGCCCCAGTGGAGCGATGGCTCAGCGATATTCGATCACCGCGTCGCGGCGCAAATCGCGCAGCTTATGGTCGGCGCGCAGGTTGATCGCCTGGTCTTCCATCTGGCTGCGGATCTGTTCGGCCGAGGGGAGCTGCCCGGCGACGGGATCGTTGCGCCCGCACAGCACGAGCACGCGCACGCCGTCTTCGGGCGAGCCGAAGGGGATCGTCGCCTCGCCGACCTGCATTTGGCCGATCATCGCCTTGAGCGGCCCGGGCAGGTCCCTCAGCCGGATCGAATCATTGTCGACCAATTCGGCGCCGAGCCCGTCGGCGACCTTTTTCGCGTCGCCGCAGCCTTTGATCGTCTTTGCGACCTCGGCCAATTTGGCGACCTTGGCGGTCGCCTGCTCGCGCGTGGTGCCGGCCGCGAAGGGGACCGAGATTTGGCGCAGACTCAGCACCGCGTCCTCGGGGTTCGCCATCAGCAGCTTGCGCTTTTCGACGACGTAGAGCAGCGAAAAGCCGCCCGGCACCTCGATCGGCCCGGCGAGCTGCTGCGGGTTCATTTCCATCGCCGCTTGGGCGAGCGTGTCGGGCAAGGTGCCCGGCTTCACCCAGCCGAGATCGCCGCCCACCGGGCGCGTCGTCGCGTCGGAGCGTTCGAAGGCGATTTGTTCGAAGCTGCGCTTGTTGCCCGCCTTGATCTCTTCCATCAGCGCGCGCGCTTCGTTGATGATCTGGGTTTCCTGCCCCGGCGCGGCGCGCAGATAGATTTCCTTCACATGGACTTCGTCCGAGCCCTTTTGCGCGGCGAGCCGGGCGAGGATCGCCTTCACCTCGGCATCGCCGACGTTGACGTTGAAGGTCACCCGGCGCTGGAGATAGCGACGCCAAGCGATCTGCGCCTCGATCTGGCGGCGCAGCGACCGTTCGGACGAACCGATCGAGCGCAAATAGCTGCGCATCTCGGCCACCGGGCGGTTGAAGCTGCCGGCGATGCGCGTGAAGCCATTGTCGATTTCCTGCGCGCTCACGGTGATGTCGGCGGCCTTGGCCTCTTGGATCTGGAGCGTTTCGTCGATCAATTGGCTCGTCACCTGGACGCGGAGCGCCTCGAGCTCTTGCGGCGAGAGCTTGAGCTGATTGGCCGAGATGATCAGCGCCATGCGGTGGTCGACATCGGTGCCGGTGATCACCGCGTCGTTCACGATCGCGGTCGCCTTGCGGATATTGGGGTCGCGCTTGCCGTAAACCTGGAGATTGGCCGGGATGTTGAGGTTGTTCTCGGGCAGGTTCTGATCGGGAACCGTTTGCGCGGCGGCCCCCGCGGCGAGCACCGCGCCGAGCGCCAGCGGGCTCAGGCGGCGCAGGGATAGAATCGTCTTCACACTCGGTCCTTCGAAATGGGGCGTGCCGCGCCCTATGCCTCCTGGCGGCTGAACGCCCGTTTAGCGGCCGAGGTTCTTAAAAGAAAGCGTCAGCAAGATGGCGTCGCCCGAACGCGCGTCGCCGGTGTTCTGATAATCGCGCCGCCAGGTGACCCCCAGCCGCAGGCAATCATCCTCATAAGCGATGCCGACGCGGTGGCGGATCGGCGAAAAACCGTCGGTGAGCGACAGCGGATCGGCGCGGCGGGTGGTGAGGTCGACGGTAGTCGAGCCGAACGCCGACCAGAAGCGCGTCGCCTGGACGCGCGCGGCGAGCCGCACTTCCTCGCGGTCGCGCAAATCCTCGAGCGTGGGGGCGATCTGGCGGTTGAGCCGCAGATAGCCGACCAGGAAATAGCTCGCGCGGCTGCCGATGGTCGCGTCGATCTCGAGCCGGCGCAGCGTCAGATCGTCCTTGTCGAAGCGATAGCGGTTGGTGAGCGCGACGATGTCCTTATAGCGGATTTCGGTGCGCCCGACGAAATCGGAGACGCGATCGGCGAAGCCCACGCCATCGGGGATCACGGTGTTGCGCCCGGTCAACCGCACGCTTTGGCCGAGCACGCTGTTGATCGTGAAATCGGGCAGGGTGAGCGCCCATTCGAAGCCATAGGTCAGCCGCGTCGTATCGTCGAACCGGTCATAGCCGGGAAAGCGGTTGAGCGAGAAGAGGTTCGCATCCTCGAGCTCGACCGAGCGCGAATCCTCGTTGGGCACGATCAAATTGGCGAGCGGCGGGCTCGCGACGATTTGCACGCGCGGGGTGAAGCGCTGCAAGCCGCCCAACAGGCTGCCGATGAAGGGCCATTTCACGTCGAGCGCGAAAGCGGCGATGCCGCGCCCCGTCACCCCTTCGCGCCCGCGATAGCTGACGACGCTCGTCGCGACCGTGTTGGTCGCGTGATAAAGATCGGCGCGACCATAAGCGGTGAGGGTGATCTCTTGCCCCCAGCGCGTCAGCTGCCGCAAATCCCAGCGCACGCTGGCGAAGGCGCGCTGGGTGTCCTGCCCCGCCGTGCGCCCGATCGCGAGCGTGTTGAGCTGCGCTTCGAGCACCCCGCCGAGGAACCCGCGGAAGCGCCGACGATAATCGATCTCGGGCAGCGCGACGGGTTGCAGTCCCTGGCGATCGTTGATCCGCAAGGTCTGCACCGCCCAGCCGGTCACCGCGAAATAGCTGTCGGCGTCGATGCGGCTGACGTTCACCGTGTTGCGCAGCAAATCGTCGAACGAGATGAAATAGCGGCGCAGGAAAGTGCGGTCGGTCGAAACGCGGAAACTGCCCGAGGCACTCCAATAGGGATCGAGCTGGAAGCGGCCATTGCCCTCCAAATAGCCGCGGAAGACGTTGCGCGTGGTCGCCGCCGCCGGGTCGCCAAAAGCGATCGCGTCGGTGCGGTCCGAGTCGGTCGCATAGCCGCCGATGTGATAAGCGCCCTTGCTCGTCAGCGCGTTGTAATCGAGCTGGAGCATCGGCAGCACCCGGCTGAAGAAGCGCGGGGTGATCGTCAGGGTGCGATTGTCGGCGATCGAGAGAAAATAGGGCTGGGCATATTCGAAGCCGTTGACGCGGCTGTAGCGAATATCGGGCGAGAGCAAGCCGCTGTTGCTCCCCCCGCCGACCGGGGTCGAGAGCGCGGGGAGCGGAATCGTCGCGACGCCGAAGATGCTCAGCTGCGCGCCGGTGAAATAGAGCCGTTTCTTGTCGGGGTTATAGACGACGCGGACGGCGGTGACTTTCCAGGTCGGGCTTTTGGGGCAGCCCGCGCTGTCGGTGACGGCGCAGGGGGTATAGGCGGCGTCGCTCAGCGTCACGATGCCATTGTCGCGCACCCCGCGCCGCGCCGCGATCCGCCCGCCGCGATCGAGCACGACGAGCATATTGTCGACCACCCCGTCGCGCAGCGAGTCGGTCAGGTCGACCGCATCGCCATAAGCGGTGTCGCCGGTGGGATTGACGATCACGACATTGCCGCGCGCGGTCACCTTCCCGGTGCGGCGGTTCCAGGTGATGGTGTCGGCGCGCAGCCGATCGGCCTCGCGATACATGCGCACGTCGCCGGTCGCGGTGACGATGTCGGTGTTGTCGTCATATTCGAGCTGATCGGCGCTGAAGGTGATTTCCTCGGCGCTCGCCGGGCGTTCGGCGGTGACGACGGGTTCGGCGCTGCTCGGCGGCGCGGGCGGGGCGGGCTGCACCGCGCGGTTTTGCAAATCTTGCGCCGCCGCCGGCCAAGCCGCGCACGCAGCCCAAAGCGCGCAGGAGCCGAGAAGAAAGCGACGCGTCACGCGGTTACCCCTTTACGTACGGCTTTTGCCGCTGCAATCCGGCCCTATCGCATCGGTTGCGCCTTGGGGCAATCGGCTGCGCGGGCTCCGCCCCGTGCTTTGAACCGGCGCGGCTCCAGCGCCGACAGGAAATGAGGTTCGCATGAAGATCAGCTTTGCCCCCACACTCGAATCCGTCGAGGTCGTCGCGCTGCCGGTGGAGAAAGACGGGCTCGAACGCGTCGTTTTCGGTGCGTTCGCGGGGAGCGGCGAAACGCTCGCCCGCGCCGCCGCGCGCGCCGCGCGGTTCGAGGGTGAGGCGGGGGCGAGCGTCGAGGCGTTCGTCGAGCAGGGCGGCCAGGTCGTGCGGTTGGTGCTGCTGGGCGTCGGCCACGGCAGCGAGGCCGATTATGAGCGCGCGGGCGGGGCGCTCACCGCCAAATTGCTCACCGGCGCGACTCGCGTCGCGGTCGATTTCGCGGCGCTCGGCGGCGCGCCGACGGTGGCGGCGGTCGCGCGCTTCGCGCTCGCGGCGCTGCTGCGCGGCTGGCGGATCGACACTTATCGCACCCAATTGACCGACAAGCAGAAGCCCAGCCTCGCCGAACTCACGCTGGTCGGCGCGCCCGAGGGCGCCGAGGCGGCCTGGGCGGAGGCGCAGGCGGTCGCCGAGGGGGTCGCGCTCACCCGCGAATTGGTCTCCGAGCCGCCCAACGTGATTTACCCCGTGAGCTTCGTCGAGCGCGTGCGCGGCTCGGTCGAGGGGCTGGGGCTGGAGATCATCGTGCTCGGCGAGGAAGAGATGCGCGGGCTCGGCATGGGCGCGTTGCTCGGCGTCAGCCAGGGATCGGTGCGCGAGGCGCAGTTGCTCGCGCTCAAATGGAACGGCAAGGGGCCGGGCGACCCCGATCTCGCGCTCGTCGGCAAGGGCGTGACCTTCGACACCGGCGGCATCAGCCTGAAGCCCGGACCCGGCATGGAAGACATGAAATGGGACATGGGCGGCGCCGGCGCCGTGGTCGGCGCGATGAAAGCGCTCGCGCGGCGCAAGGCCAAGGCGAATGTGATCGGCGTGTGCGGGCTGGTCGAGAATATGCCCGATGGCAATGCCCAGCGCCCGGGCGACATCGTCACCTCGATGTCGGGGCAGACGATCGAGATTCTCAACACCGATGCCGAAGGCCGGCTGGTGCTCGCCGACGTGCTCACCTGGGTGCAGCGCAACCACCGGCCCAAGACGATCGTCGATCTGGCGACGCTCACCGGCGCGATGATCATTTCGCTGGGGCATGAACAGGCCGGGCTGTTCAGCAACGACGACGGCTTGGCCGAGCAATTGCTGAGCGCGGGGCGCGCGACCGGGGATCAGCTGTGGCGCCTGCCGCTGGGCGACGCCTATAACAAGCTGCTCGACAGCCCGATCGCCGACATGAAGAACGTCGGCCCGCGCGGCGCGGGGTCGATCACCGCCGCGCAATTCATCCAACGCTTCGTCGACAAGGGCGTGCGCTGGGCGCATCTCGACATCGCCGGCACCGTCTGGGTCGACAAGGCCGGCGCGACGCATGACAAGGGCGCGACCGGCTTCGGCGTGCGGCTGCTCGACCGGCTGGTGCGCGACACGCTCGAAGCCTGACGGGCGCTGAGGGTGCGGGTCGATTTCTATCATCTCACCCGCCAGCCGCTGGCGCGCGTGCTCCCCCGGCTCGTCGAGCGCGTATTGGCGCAAGGCGAGCGGCTGGTGATCGTCGCGGGTGACGAGGACCAGCGGGCGGCGCTCGACCGGCTGCTGTGGGATTATGCGGCGGAGAGTTTCCTGCCGCACGCGATCGCCGGGGCGATGGACGACGCCGCGCAGCCGGTGCTGATCGCCGAGGCGCCCGCGCCGCTCAACGCCGCGCGTCACGTGATGCTCGCCGACGGGGTGTGGCGCGACGAAGCCTTGGCGTTCGAGCGCGCCTTTCACCTGTTCGACGAGGCGGCGATCGCGGCGGCGCGCGCGGCGTGGCGCGGGCTCGCCGATCGACCCGGGGTTGAGCGACGCTATTGGAAGCAGGGGGAAAAGGGCTGGGAGCAAGCCGCCTGAGCGTCGGCGCGGCGTGCCCGAAGCCGCATAGTCCCCAGCTTGCCCCGGCGCCCCCGGGCGGCTAAGCCCCCGCGCCGAAGCAATCAGGAGTTTCCCATGGCCGTCACCCGCACTTTTTCGATCATCAAGCCCGACGCGACCCGCCGCAACCTGACCGGCGCCGTCACCAAGATGCTCGAAGAAGCCGGGCTGCGCGTGATCGCCTCGAAGCGCATCCGCATGACCCGCGACCAGGCCGAGGGCTTCTACGCGGTGCACAAGGAGCGGCCCTTCTTCAACGATCTGGTCGAGTTCATGATCTCGGGGCCGGTCGTGGTGCAGGTGCTCGAGGGCGAGGACGCGGTCGCGCGCAACCGCCAGGTGATGGGCGCGACCAACCCCGCCAATGCCGAACCCGGCACGATCCGCCGCGAACTCGCCGAATCGATCGAGGCGAACAGCGTCCATGGTTCGGATTCGGACGAAAACGCGGCGATCGAGATCGCTTATTTCTTCAGCGACGATGAACTCGTCGGCTGATCCCGAAATAACCATCGCCGATGCCGGCGTCGCCGACGTGCCGGCATTGGCGATGCTGTCCACCGCCTGCGCGGTGAACAATTACGCGCATATCGCCGCGCCCGACGAACTCGCCGCTTATTGCGAGCAATATCACTCGCGCCGCTTCTTCGCCGAGCGGCTCGCCGATCGCCACTGCGCGATCCGGTTGGCGCTGCTGCCCAATGGTTCACCGGTCGGCTATATGATGCTCGATCCGGCCGAATTGGCGGTCGGCGATCATATCCCCGAGGTCGAGCTCAAGCGGCTGTTCGTGCTGCCGCGCTATCGCGGGCGCCGCTTGGGCGAGCGATTGTTCGAACACGCGCTCGCCGACGCGCGCGATTTGCATGCGCGCCTGGTCGTGAGCTGCGAGCCCGACGATAGCGCGCGCCGCCGCTTCTATGAGTCGCTTGGCTTCGTCTTCGCTGGCGAGCGCGCGTTCAACTTCGGCAAGGCGCGCTATCACGATCTCGTCTTCGTGCTCGCCGGCGCCTAATCGTCGCCCACCAGCCGCAGCAACCGCGCGGGCGCGGCGCGGCGCCAGCTTTGCAGGAGCCAATGCTCGACATGCGCCCAATCGACCTCGCGCGCGTCGAGCCGCAGCCCCACCCTCATCCGCCATTTTCCACCGTCATCCCCGCGTAGGCGGGGATCCATTCGGGCAGGCGTCGGCTCTTCGCCGAAGGGCCGGGCGGGCGTCGCTCGCCGTCGCGAAAGCCAGCCCGAATGGTTTCCCGCCTTCGCGGGAATGACGGTCGAGGAGAGGAGATGGCGATCTCATTGCGCGGCGAGCAGCGCTTCGACGCTCATCGCGCGACGAACTGGCCGAGCAGGCGTGGGTAGAGCCGGTGCTCGGCGATCAGCACGCGGGCGGCGAGCTTGTCGGGCGTGTCGCCCGGCAGGATCGGCACCACCGCGCGCCCCAGCACCTCGCCCTCGTCGAGCGCTTCGGTGACGATGTGCACCGAACATCCCCCTACCTTGTCGCCCGCGTCGATCGCCCGCGCGTGGGTGTCGAGCCCCTTATATTTGGGGAGGAGCGAGGGATGGATGTTGAGCACGCGCCCCTGCCAGCGCTGGACGAAGCCCGGCGACAACAGCCGCATATAGCCCGCCAGCGCGATGAATTCGGTGCCTTCATGATGGAGCGCCGCTTCGATCTCGGCCTCGTAATCGGCCTTGGGGCGGCCCTTGGCGGGGGTGGCGAAGGTCGCGATGCCCCGCTCGGCGGCCCAGGCGATGCCGGGCGCCTCGGGCTTGTCGGAGGCGGCGAGCACGATTTCATAGGGGCAGTGCGGCGCGGCGCTGGCGGCGACCAAGGCTTGCAGGTTCGAGCCCCGGCCCGAGAGCAGCACCGCGACCTTGCGCCGCGCGCTCATGCCGTATGCGTCGCGCGCCAGGCCGCGCGCGCGCTCCACGTCTCGCCGCCGCCCGTGACGGTGCAGCCGCGCGCGCCGCGCTCGATCCGGCCGATGCGGAAAACGCGCTCGCCGTGCGCCTCGAGCGCGGCGGTGGCGCCCGCCGCCTCATGCTCGGCGACCACCGCGACCATGCCGATGCCGCAGTTGAAGGTGCGTGCGAGCTCCTCGGGCTCGATCGTGCCCTGCGCCTGGAGGAACGCCATCAGCGGCGGCAGCGGCCAGGCATCGGCGTCGATCGCGGCGTGGCAGCCGGCGGGGAGGACGCGCGGCACATTCTCCAGCAGGCCCCCGCCGGTGATATGCGCCAGGCCCTTCAGCCGCCCCTCGGCGATCAGCGGGAGGAGCGACTTCACATAGATGCGCGTCGGCGCCATCAGCGCGTCGATCAGCAGGATGTCGGGATCGAACAGCGCGGGGCGGTTCATGCGCCACCCCTTGTCCGCCGCGAGCCGCCGCACCAGCGAGAAACCGTTCGAATGCACGCCCGACGAGGCGAGCCCCAGCAGCACGTCGCCCGGCGCGATGGTGGCGCCGGTCAGCACGCGATCGCGCTCGACCGCGCCGACGCAAAAGCCCGCGAGATCATAATCGCCCTCGGCATACATGCCCGGCATCTCGGCCGTCTCGCCGCCGATCAGCGCGCAACCGGCGAGCAGACACCCTTCCGCGATCGAGCCGACGACGTGTTCGGCGATCTTGGGGTCGAGCCGGCCGCAGGCATAATAATCGAGGAAGAACAAAGGCTCGGCGCCCTGCACGATCAGATCATTGGCGCACATCGCGACCAGATCGATGCCGATGCCTTCGTGGCGATCATGTTCGATCGCGAGTTTGAGCTTGGTGCCCACCCCGTCGTTCGCGGCGACGAGCAGGGGATCGCGAAACCCGGCCGCCTTCAGATCGAAAAAGCCGCCGAACCCGCCCAATTCGGCGTCGGCGCCCGGCCGTCGCGTCGCCTTGGCGAGCGGGGCGATCGCGCGCACCAGCGCGTTGCCCGCCGCGATCGAGACGCCCGCCTGGGCATAAGTATAGCCGCGCTTGTCGTTCATGGCGCGGGACTAGCGATAACGCGCTTGGATTTCCACGCCTGCTTCGCCAAAAGGGCGCGCCTATGCTTCGCGCGCTTGCCTCCGGCCTTTCCGTCGCCGCTTTGATTTCGCTCGGCCTGGGCGCGCTCGGCCATGCGCAGGGCTCGAGCTTCGAGGTGAGCGGGGTCGCGGTCGACGTGACCGCCAAATCGCCCGAGGCCGCGCGCGAGGCCGGGTGGCGGATCGCGCAGCGCAAGGGCTGGGCGATGCTCGCGCGGCGCCTCGGCGCCCCCGGCGCGGCGCTGCCCGATGGCACGCTCGATTCGATCGTCTCGGGGATCGTGGTCGAGCGCGAGGAGATCGGCCCCAATCGCTATATCGCGCGGCTCGGCGTGCGCTTCGATCGCGACCGCGCGGCGGCGATCTTGGGCGTGTCGGCGGCGCTCAGTCGTTCGCCGCCGATGCTGCTCCTGCCGATCGAATGGTCGGGCGGCGCCCCGGTCGCGTTCGAGCGCGAGAGCGAATGGCTCAAGGCCTGGGCGCGGTTCAACACCGGCAATAGCGCGATCGATTATGTGCGCCCGGCGGGCGGCGGGCCCGATCCGCTGCTGCTCAACCACGGCCAGCTCAACCGGCGCGGGCGCGGCTGGTGGCGATCGATCCTGGCGCAATATGGCGCCAAGGACGTGGTGATGCCGATCGTGCATCTTTATCGCCAATATCCCGGCGGCCCGATCATCGGCGAGTTCCAGGCGCGTTTCGGGCCGGACAATCACCCGCTCACGCGCTTCTCGCTCCAGGTGCGCGACGGCGACGCGCTGCCCGCGCTGCTCGACGCGGGCGTCAAGCGGATCGATGAGGCCTATCAACAGGCGCTCTCGGCCGGGGTGCTGCGCGTCGACCCCAGCCTGGTCGAGCCCGCGCCGGCGGCGCCGGTCACCGCACCGACGCTCGACGAGTCGATCCTGGGCAACGAAGGCCAGCCGGTGAGCGAAGTGCCCGTCACCCCGCTCGCCGTGCAAGTCGATACCGCCAACCCCGCCGCGCTCGACTCCGCACAGGCCGCGTTGCGCGGCGTGCCGGGGGTGCGCCAAGTGTCGCTCGTCAGCCTCGCGCTCGGTGGGGTTTCGGTGCTGCGCGTCAACTATCAGGGCGACGCCAATGGCTTGCGCGCCGCGCTCGAGGCGCGCGGCTGGCAAGTGGTGGCGGGCGGCGGCGCGCTGCGGCTGATCCGCCAGAGCCGCATCCCGCCCACCATCCTGCAGGATGCGCCCACGGACAACGCAACCGCCGGATGACTCAACTCGCGCTTCCGTTCGTCTGGCCCCCCGATCCGAGTGACGACGAATTCCTGCTGAGCGATTCGAACGCCGCCGCCGCCGCGCATTTGCGCGAGTGGCGGCGCTGGCCGGTGCCCGCGACCTTGCTCACGGGCCCACGCAAATCGGGGCGCACCTTGCTCGCGCGGCTGTTCGTGAAGGGCGGCGGGCGCGCGATCGACGATGCCGATCGCCAGAACGAGACGCAATTGTTCCACGCCTGGAACGCGGCGCAAGCGGACGGCGTGCCGCTGCTGCTGGTGGCCGACGCCGCCCCGCCCGAATGGCGGGTGAAGCTCCCCGATCTGCGCTCGCGGCTCGGCGCCACGCCGGTCGCGCGGCTCGGCGCGCCCGATGATGCGTTGATGCAGGCGCTGTTCGAACGCGCTTTCCTGAAGCGTGGGCTCGATGCACGCCCCGATCTCGTGCAATGGCTCGTCGCGCGAGTCGAACGCAGCCATGTCGCGCTGGGGCGCGCGGTCGACGTGCTCGACACGGCGGCGCTCGCCGAGCGGCGGCGGTTGTCGATCCCGCTCGCGCGCGCGGCGCTGGCGGCGGCGGGGATGATGGGAGGAAATGATGGATCGTCCGACGCTCGCTGAGATGGAAGATGACGATGCGATGGGCGAGCCCGCCGGGGGCGGCGAACGCTTTTTCAACCGCGAACTGAGCTGGCTCGCCTTCAACCGCCGCGTGCTGGAGGAAGCGACCAACCCCGCGCATCCGCTGCTCGAACGGCTGCGCTTCCTCTCGATCTCGGCGAGCAATCTCGACGAATTCTTCATGGTCCGCATGGCGGGCTTGCGCGGCCAGCAGGTGCAGTCGGTCGATAGCCTGTCGGCCGATGGCCTCACCCCCGCCCAGCAACTGGCGCTCGCCGCCGCCGAGGCCGATCGGCTGATGGACGAGCAGCAGCAGGTTTGGCAGTCCTTGCGCGAGCAATTGGCCGATGCGGGCATCAAAGTGCTCGGCGCGCACGACGTGCCCGAGGCGGACGCGGCCTGGTTGGAGGCCTATTTCCGCGAGCAGATTTTCCCGATCCTCACCCCCCAGGCGCTCGATCCGGCGCATCCCTTCCCGTTCATCCCCAACAAGGGGATGAGCCTGATCTTCGACCTGTGCCGCGCGCGCGACAAGGCGATGGTGCGCGAACTGGTGATGCTGCCCACCGCGCTCGGGCGCTTCGTCCGCTTGCCGGGCGAGGGCGCGCGCTACATGGCGATCGAGACGCTCATCAAGCGCTATTGCTGGCTCGTCTTCCCCGGCTATGAGGTGCGCGACGCCGCGACTTTCCGCGTGCTGCGCGACAGCGATCTGGAGATTGAGGAAGAGGCCGAGGATCTGGTGCGTTACTTCGCCAACGCGATCAAGCGGCGGCGGCGCGGCAAGGTGATCCGGCTGGAGCGCGAGCCCGATCTGCCGAGCGAGATCGAGGCGCTGCTCAAGGCCGAACTCGGCGGGGCGGACGGGATCATCACCGAAAGCGTGGGCTTCCTCGGCATGGGCGATCTGGCGGCCCTGGTCGAGGAGGATCGCCCCGATCTGAAATTCACTCCCTTCACCCCGCGCTTCCCCGAGCGCATCCGCGAATTCGGCGGCGATTGCTTCGCCGCGATCCGCGCCAAGGACATCGTCGTCCAGCACCCTTACGAAACGTTCGACGTGGTGCTCGCTTTCCTGCGCCAGGCCGCGCAAGACCCCGATGTCGTCGCGATCAAGCAGACGCTTTACCGCGCGGGCAAGCAGCCCGGGGTGATCAACGCGCTGATCGCCGCCGCCGAGGCCGGCAAATCGGTGACCGCCGTCGTCGAGCTGAAGGCGCGGTTCGACGAGGAGCAGAATCTGCTCTGGGCCTCGGCGCTCGAACGCGCTGGCGTGCAAGTCGTCTATGGCTTCATCGATTGGAAGACGCACGCCAAGGTTTCGATGGTGGTGCGCCGCGAAGGGGCCGAGTTCCGCACTTATTGCCACTTCGGCACGGGTAATTATCACCCGATCACCGCGCGGATTTATACCGATTTGAGCTTCTTCACCGCCGATCCGCGCGTGGGGCGCGACGCGGCGCAGATGTTCAACTATGTGACGGGCTATCTCGAGCCGACCGACATGGAATTGCTCAGCATGAGCCCGCGCAACTTGCGCGCGCGGCTGTTCGAGCTGATCGACGCCGAGATCGCCTTCGCCCGCGCCGGCAAGCCCGCGGCGATCTGGGCCAAGATGAACTCGCTGGTCGACCCCGCGATCATCGACAAGCTCTACGACGCGAGCAACGCCGGCGTCGCGATCGAGCTGATCGTGCGCGGCATTTGCTGTCTGAAACCAGGCGTGGCGGGGATGAGCGAGCAGATCCGCGTCAAATCGGTCGTCGGCCGCTTCCTCGAACACAGCCGCATCTGGGCGTTCGGCAATGGCGCGGCGCTGCCCAATGACGGCGCCTTGCTGTTCATCTCGTCGGCCGATTGGATGCCGCGCAATTTCGATCGCCGCGTCGAATATATGCTCCCCATCCTGAACCCGACGGTACACAAGCAAGTGCTCGATCAGGTGATGGTCGCCAATTTGATCGACACCGAACAGAGCTGGGAATTGCAGAGCGACGGCAGCTATTTGCGGCTCGATCCGGGCGAAAAGCCGTTCAATCTGCATCGTTATTTCATGACCAACCCCTCGCTTTCGGGGCGCGGCGCGGCGCTGACGCGGGGCGCGGTGCCGCGACTGTCGCTCAGCCGGCGCGGGGCGGTCGCACGGGACTGATTCATGGCAACCTTGTTCTTCGGCAAAGCAAAGCCGCGCGCGGCGAATGGCGAACCGCGCACCGCGATCATCGACATCGGCTCGAATTCGATCCGGCTGGTGGTTTATCAAGGCCCGGCGCGACTGCCCGCGATCCTGTTCAACGAAAAGGTGATGGCCGGGCTCGGGCGCGGCTTCGCCGAAACCGGGGCGATCGATGCCGGCGCGCTGGAGCTCGCGCGGATGGCGCTCGCGCGCTTCGCCGCCGTCGCGCGCGAGATGGAAGTCGCGACGCTGAAAGTGGTCGCGACCGCCGCCGTGCGCGACGCGGCCAATGGCGGTGAATTGCTCGCCGAGGCGCGCGCGATGGGTCTCGCGGTCGAACTGCTTTCGGGCGAGCAGGAAGCATTGGGGGCGGGGCTCGGCGTGCTCTCGGCGATCCCCGAGGCCGATGGCATCGTCGGCGATTTGGGGGGCGGCAGCCTGGAATTGGTCCGCGTGCGAAGCGGCGCGGTCGAGGCGCGCGCGAGCTTTCCCTTGGGCGTGCTTCGGCTGCCGGCGCTGCGTGCCGAGGGACCGCGCAAATTCGATCGCGCGGTCGATCGGCTGATCGCCGCGGCGGGCTGGGAAGCGCGCGGCGCCGGGCTGCCGCTCTATCTGGTCGGCGGCTCGTGGCGCTCGCTCGCGCGGCTCGACATGTATCAGACGGGCTATAAGCTCCCCATCATCCACCAATATGAAATGCCCCCCGCGACGATCGCGCGGCTGACGCGCACGCTCGCGCAGATTTCCAAAGGCACGCTGCGGCAGATCCCCAATCTATCCGCCGCGCGCATCCCGACGCTGGGCGACGCCTGCGCGTTGCTCGGCGTGCTGCTGCGGCATTTGGGCGCGCGCACCACGATCGTCTCGGCGTTCGGGTTGCGCGAGGGGCTGCTCTATGCCGCGCTCTCGCCCGAGGAGCGCGCGCTCGATCCGTTGATCGTCGCCGCGCGCGAGGAGGGGCGGCGCCTGGGGCGTTTCCCCGAACATGGCGATTTGCTCGATAGCTGGATCGCCCCCTTGTTCGAAAGCGACGCGCCCGCGCTGCGGCGGCTGCGCCACGCCGCCTGCCTGCTGGCCGACGTCGGCTGGCGCGCCAACCCCGAATTCCGCGCCGAGCGCGGGGTGGAGATCGCGCTCCACGGCAATTGGGTCGCGATCGACGCCGCCGGGCGTGCGCTGGTGGCGCAGGCCTTGTTCACCTCATTGGGCGGCGGCCTCGGCGCGCCCGAGCCTTTGCCCGCGCTGGCGGGACCCGTGGAGCTCAAGCGCGCGGTCGCCTGGGGGCTGGCGATGCGGCTGGGGCAGCGGCTGTCGGGCGGCCTGGCGGGCCCGCTGACGCGCAGCCGGCTCGCCGATGACGGCGCGGCGCTGGTGCTGAGCTTGGCCGCGAGCGACCGCGCGCTTTATTCGGAAGCGGTCGAGCGGCGGCACAAGGCGCTGGCGAGCGCGCTCGGCCGGCAGGCGGTGGTACGCGCGGGGTAAGGGGCGCGAACGATCGGCTCCAGGCTGTCGCCCCAGCGCAAGCTGGGGCCTCTAGCCGGTGTAGCGCTCCATTTGCCCCAGGCCCCAGCTTTCGCTGGGGCGACGGGCTTGGTCGACCAAAGCTGCCGACCGACCCCTTGCGATCGAACTGCCGGCGCCGCGGCCTAAGCCTCTTCCGCCCGCGTCATTTTCAGCTTGCCGCCCTTCACCGCGAAGCCCAGCCGGCCTTCGACCAGCGCCAGCGCGTCCTTGCCGAATTGATCGTAACGCCAGCCCTCGAGCATCGGCAGCCCGGCGCGCTGCCCCGCCGCCAGCGCCTCCAGCTCGTCGGTGCGCGCGAGCAATTTCGCCGCCACATCGATGTCGCGCGCGCGGATTTTCAGTAGCAGCTTCAAGAGATCGGCAACGAGCGCGCCGTCCTTGCCCAGCCCCGGCTTGCGATCGTCGCGCGGGGGAATTTCGCTCGCCGCGAGCGGGCGCGCCTCCTCGAGCGCCGCCATCAGCCGCGCGCCGATGTCGTTCGAGGCCCAGCTCGCCGAAAGCCCGCGCACCTTGGCGAGATCGCCCTGTTTCTTGGGCGGCGACAGCGCGAGATCGGCGAGCGTTTCGTCCTTCACGATGCGGCCGCGCGGCAAATCCTTGGTCTGCGCCTCGATCTCGCGCCAGCGCGCGAGCGCTTTCAGCCGGCCGAGCACCTCGGGCTTGCGCCCCTGGATGCGCACGCGGTGCCAGGCTTGTTCGGGGTCGTTGCGATAATTTTCGGGCGCGGCGAGCCGTTCCATTTCCTCGTCGAGCCAGGCGCCGCGCCCGGTCTTGCGCAGCTTCTCCAGCATCTTGGGGAAGATCGCGGCGAGATGCGTCACGTCGCCGATCGCATATTCGATCTGGCGCTTGTCGAGCGGGCGGCGGCTCCAATCGGTGAAGCGCGCGCCCTTGTCGATGCCGATGCCGAGAAAAGTCTCGACCAGGTTCGAATAGCCGATCTGCTCGCCCAGCCCCAGCGCCATCGCCGCGATCTGGGTATCGAACAGCGGGTGAGGGGTCTTGCCGGTCAGATTATAGATGATTTCGATGTCCTGCCCGCCGGCGTGGAAGATCTTGAGCACCTCCTCGTTATCGACCAGCAGATCGAGCAGCGGCCCCAGGTCGAGATCGGGCGCCTTGGGATCGATCGCGGCGGCTTCGTTTTCGTCGGCGATCTGGATCAGGCACAGTTCGGGCCAATAGCTGTTCTCGCGCATGAATTCGGTATCGACCGCGACGAAACGCGCTTGAGCGAGGCGGTGGCAGAGATTGGCGAGCGCGGCAGAGTCGGTGATCAGGTCGTGAATGTGCATGGCGCTGGGTAGCACCGCGATCGGCACGCTGCCAGACCGGGCTTGTCCGGAGCGCGCGACCCGCGAGACCACGCACGCGAAATTATATGAACGGATTGAAAAGTTTCGGCGTTTTCAGCGCATCCTAGTTGCGGGAGTGAAGACGATGGCGGAAACGCCGAAACCCAAGGGGAATGGCCGCGGCTTCGCGGCGATGGACGCCGAACGCCAACGCGAAATCGCGCGCATGGGCGGCAAGGCGAGCGGCGGCAATTTCAAGAACAACCCCGAACGCGCCGCCGCCGCCGGCCGGGCGGGGGGCAAGGTTTCGGGCGGCAATTTCGCCAATGATCCCACGCGCGCGGCCGAAGCCGGGCGCAAGGGCGGCGAGGCGAGCCACCGCACGCCC
Source organism: Proteobacteria bacterium SG_bin5 (assembly GCA_002083475.1). Classification (GTDB taxonomy): domain Bacteria; phylum Pseudomonadota; class Alphaproteobacteria; order Sphingomonadales; family Sphingomonadaceae; genus Sphingomonas. The sequence goes on along the minus strand of LWDI01000023.1, from coordinate 10,978 downwards.
GACGGCGGCGAGGAATAGCGCCTCGCGCCCTTGCGCGGACGGCTTGACAAGCGCGGCGCCGACGCCCGATGGGCGCGGCCATGCATAGCTATCGCACGCATCATTGCGCCCAATTGCGCGCGTCCGACGTCGGCCAGACGGTGCGCCTATCGGGCTGGGTCCACAAGAAGCGCGACCATGGCGATCTGGTGTTCGTCGATCTGCGCGATCATCACGGCATCACCCAGATCGTGACCGAAGTCGACGGCCCCGCCTTCGCGGTGATCGAGGGGCTGAAGAACGAAAGCGTCGTCACCATCACCGGCACGGTGGTCGCGCGCGCGGCGGAAGCGGTGAACCCCAATCTCGCGACCGGCGCGATCGAAGTGCGCGCCAGCGCGGCGGTGGTGCAATCGGCGGCGCAGGACCTGCCGATGCCGGTCGCGGGCGAGGCCGAGTATCCCGAGGATATTCGCCTGCGCTATCGCTTCCTCGATCTGCGGCGCGAAAAGGTGCACGCCAACATCATGCTGCGCGCGCAAGTGATCGCCTCGTTGCGCCAGCGGATGATCGCGCAAGGCTTCACCGAATTTCAGACGCCGATCCTCACCGCCTCCAGCCCCGAGGGCGCGCGTGACTATCTGGTGCCGAGCCGGGTGCATCCGGGGAAGTTCTACGCGCTTCCCCAGGCGCCGCAGATGTTCAAGCAGCTGCTGATGGTCGCGGGCTTCGATCGTTATTTCCAGATCGCGCCGTGCTTCCGCGACGAGGATGCGCGCGCCGATCGCAGCCCGGGCGAATTCTACCAGCTCGATTTCGAGATGAGCTTCGTGACGCAAGACGATGTCTTCGCCGCGATCGAGCCGGTGCTGCACGGCGTGTTCGAGGAATTCGCCGATTGGCAGGGCAAGGGCCGCAGCGTCTCGCCACTGCCCTTCCGCCGCATCCCGTACCGCGAGTCGATGCTGAAATATGGCAATGACAAGCCGGACCTGCGCAATCCGCTGATCATCACCGATGTTTCGGCGCTGTTCGAAGGCTCGGGCTTCGGCCGCTTTGCCTCGATCGTGGCGGCGGGCGACGTGGTGCGCGCGATCCCCGCGCCGAACACGGCCGACAAGAGCCGCAAATTCTTCGACGATATGAACGCCTGGGCGCAGAGCGAGGGCTTTCCGGGCCTGGGCTATGCGACGCGCAAAGGCGGCGTGTTCGGCGGGCCGATCGCGAACAATCACGGCGAGGCCGGGATGGCGGCAATCGCCGAGGCTCTGGGGCTGGGGCCGGACGACGGCGTGTTCTTCGCCGCCGGCAAGGAAGCGCAAGCGGCCAAGCTCGCCGGGATCGCGCGGACGCGGGTCGGCCAGCAACTGGGCCTGATCGACGAGAAACGCTTCGAATTTTGCTGGATCGTCGATTTCCCGATGTTCGAATATGACGAGGATGCGAAGAAGATCGACTTTTCGCACAACCCCTTCTCGATGCCGCAGGGTGAGTTGGCGGCGCTCGAAACCAAGGACCCGCTCGATATTCTCGCTTATCAATACGACATCGTGTGCAACGGCATCGAATTGTCGTCGGGCGCGATCCGGAACCATCGGCCCGAGATCATGTACAAGGCGTTCGAGATCGCGGGCTATAGCCGCGCCGATGTCGACGCCAATTTCGCGGGTATGATCAACGCCTTCAAATATGGCGCCCCGCCGCACGGCGGCTCGGCGCCGGGGGTCGACCGCATCGTGATGCTGCTGGCGGACGAGCCCAATATCCGCGAGGTCATCACTTTCCCGATGACGCAAAAGGCCGAGGATCTGATGATGGGCGCCCCCTCGGCGGTGAGCGCGAAGCAGCTGCGCGAGCTGCACATCCGCACGCTCGATTAGGCGCGGTGGGGGGGCGGCTTCCAGCTCCTCCCCTGCAAGGGGAGGGGGACCAGCCAAAGGCTGGTGGAGGGGTGACACCCTCGATCAGCCGGGAACACCCCTCCGTCACCCGCTTCGCGGGTGCCACCTCCCCCGCCGGGGGAGGAGCTCGGTGAAGTGACCCAATCGCTCAACCGCAGCCTCGGCCCCGTCGGCGTGCTGTTCCTCACCCTCTCGGTCGCGACCCCGGTGTCGTCGCTGTTCGCGACCGTGCCCGGGATGCTGCACGCGGCCGGCACCGGCGCGATTTGGGCGCTCGCGCTCGCCAGCCTGATCTGCGTCGCGACGGCCTATGTCTATGCCGAGCTGTCGTCCTGCTGGCCCGTGGCGGGCGGCGAATATGTGTTCGTCGCGCGGACTTTGGGGCCGATGGCGGGGTTCGTGATGCTCGGCGTCAATCTGTTCAACAACGTGCTTTTCCCGCCGATCCTAGGGCTGGGGCTCGCCGCCGTTTTGGGGGCGGTCGCGCCGGGCGTGCCGCAAGTGCCGCTCGCGCTCGCGGTGGTGATCGCCTCGACTTTGGTCGCGCTGCTCGAAATCCGGGTCAATGCCGTGATCACGGGCGCCTTTCTGCTCGTCGAGCTGCTCGCCGCGCTCGCGGTGCTCGCCGCCGGCTTGATCGCGCCCGAGCGGGATTTTCTGCCGTTCCTCGCCGCCCCGATGATGCCGGGCGCCGAAGGTCTCGCGCCCGCGACGCCGGCCTCGATCGGGGTCGCCGCCGCGATCGGCACGCTCGCGCTCAATGGCTTCGGCGTCGCGGTCTATTTCGGCGAGGAAATGCGTCACGCGCCCGCGCGGATCGGTGGCGTGATCCTGTGGGCGGCGCTGCTCACCATCGCGATCGAGGGGCTGCCGATCGCCGCCGTGCTGATCGGCGCGCCCGATCTGCGCGCGCTGCTGGCGATGGACGATCCGTTCGGCTTTCTCGTCACCCACCGGCTCGGGCGCCTGGCGGGGCAGGCGGTGGCGCTGGGGGTGGCGATCGCGCTGATCAACGCGGCGATCGCCTGTATCCTCGCGACTGCGCGCTTCTTCTATGGTACCGCGCGCGATCGCTGCTGGGGCGCCCCGTGCGACGCGCTGATGGGCGCCATACACCCCAAGCTCGGCTCGCCCTGGATCGCGACCTTGGTGACGGGCGGGCTCGGCGCGCTGTGCTGCTTCGTGCCGCTGCCGCTGCTGCTGGTGGCGAGCGGGCTGGGGCTGACGGCGATCTATGCCGGGATCGCGCTCGCGGCGATCGCCGGACGGCGGAGCGGAGCGACGGCGGGCGCGCCGTTCCGCATGCCCTGGTTTCCGCTCGCCCCGGTGGTGACGCTGGCGGCGAGCCTTTATCTCATGATCCTCAACGCGCTCGACCCGGGCGAGGGGCGGCTGGGGTTGATCGTGACGGCGGCGCAGATCGCGCTGTCGATCGGCTATTATGCTTTGGTGGTGCGACCGCGCGGGCGCTGGATCGTTCATCTGCCGGTGACGTCATGACGATCGACTTGAAAGATTATGAGCAAGGGGCGGATTACCCGGGCGATTACGACGCCGATCTGAAGGCGCTGCAAGCGCGGCTCGCGCGGCTGCAGGTCGCGCATCTATGCCACAAGCGCCGTGCGCTGATCGTGTTCGAAGGGTGGGACGCGGCCGGCAAGGGCGGCGCGATCAAGCGGCTGACCGCCGATTGGGACCCGCGCTATTTCGAGGTCTACCCCATCGCCGCGCCGAGCCCCGAGGAGCGCGCCCGCCATTTCCTCTGGCGCTTCTGGGCGCGGCTGCCGGCGGCGGGGAATATCGCGGTATTCGATCGCAGCTGGTATGGCCGCGTGCTCGTCGAGCGCGTCGAGGGGTTCGCGAGCGAGGCCGAGTGGCGGCGCGGCTATGACGAGATCAACGAATTCGAAGCGCAACAGGCCGATAGCGGCACGACGATCGTCAAGCTGTTCCTCCACGTGACCCAGGAAGAGCAGGACAAAAGGCTGCGCGAGCGGCTCGAAGACCCGTGGAAACGCTGGAAAACGGGGCCGGAGGATTATCGCAACCGCGCGCGGCGCGACGATTATCTGGTGGCGATGGCGGAGATGTTCCGCCGCACCGACACGCGCTGGGCGCCCTGGGTCGCGATCGACGCGAACGACAAGAAAGCGGCGCGGATCGCGGCGCTCACCGCGATCGCCGATCGGCTCGAGGCCTTCGTGCCGATGGAACCCCCGCCGCTCGATCCCGAGCTGGAGCGCGTGGCGCGGGCGGCGCTCCAACGATAGCCGCCCATCGCGTCGCCCGCTCGCCAGCGTTCCCGAACGACCAGGGCCCCAGCTTTCGCTGGGGCGACGGTTTTCGTCGGCGTCACCCCATCGTCAGTGCGTCGATCGCGCCTTGCAGGATGTAACTGGCCGCCAGCTTGTCGACCCGCTCGGCGCGTTTGGCGCGCGACAGATCCTCGGCGATCATCTGCTGCTCGACCGCTTGGGTCGACCAGCGCTCGTCCCAGAGCAAAATGGGGCCGAGATCGGCGCAATTGCGCGCGAAGGCGCGGGTCGATTGGGTGCGCGGGCTGTCGCTGCCGTCGAGGTTGAGCGGCAAGCCGATCACCAGGCCGCGCACGGCTTGCGCGGCGATCAGCGCGGCGAGCGCGGCCTTGTCAGCGGTGAATTTGGTGCGGCGGATGAGCTGGGCGGGGCTCGCGAAATGCCATTCGGCGTCGCACAAGGCGGTGCCGATCGTCTTGGTGCCGACGTCGAGCCCGAGCAACCGCCCGCCCTGGGGGAGCGCCGCGCGAAACGCGTCGAGAGCGGTGGTCGGGAGCATCGGCCCATGGCGCCGCTTGGCCCGCCGCTGTCAAGTTCGCGCACGACGCTCCGGCGCCTGGCGCCGCCCTGGCACGCGCGGCGCCCGGCTTATTTGGCCGGCGCCGCCGCGTTGCCGTCGGCGGGTGCCGCGGTGTTGCCCGCGTCGGCCGCGCCCGCGTCGGCCGTGGTGTTGCCGGGCGCCTGAGTCGTGTCCGGGCCGGGCGCCGCGGGGGCGGCGGCGGGGAGCGGCAGGTTGGAGCCTTGCGCGTTCAAATAAACGATCACGTTCGCGCGGTCCTCGGGGTTGGTGAGCCCCGCGAAGCTCATCTTCGTGCCTTCGGCATATTTGCGCGGGTTGGTGAGCCATTCGTTGAGCGCCTGGAAAGTCCAGGTGCCGCCCTTGGCTTTCAGCGCGTCCGAATAGGCAAAGCCCGGGTGCGCGGCGACCTGATGGCCGACGATGCCCCACAAATTGGGGCCGATGCCATTGGCGCCACCCGATTGGACATTGTGGCACGAGGCGCATTTCTTGAACACCGCCTCGCCCTTGGTCACGTCGGCCGAGGCGAGTAGGGTTTCGATCGGCGCCGCCGGGGCGGCGGCGGCGCCTTCGCCCGCGCCTTCCTCGACCACGCCCTCGATCGGATAACCCATGGTCTTCGGACGACCTTGTTTGAAATAAAGCTGCCCGGCCATCGACAGCCCGAGCCCGACGAACAACGCCGCCAGGATCCAGCCCAAAATCACGTTCGTCCGGAAATTCATCGGTCCCTGATCCCTATTTTCGTGGCCGCCCTTTAGAAGGCCAAGGCGCGCCTCGCAAGCGCGCTTGCCGTGCTCGCGCCGCGCGGCTAAGCGCGCCGCCGATGGAACGCTTCCCCGCGCCCGCGCTGCCGCATGTCGCGCGCCTCGCCGCCGCGGCGCAGGCCGATCCGGCGCGCGCGGTCGCGTTCCAGGGCGCGCCGGGGGCCAATTCGCATCTGGCGGCGCTGCAAGCCCATCCCGGCTGCGCGCCGCTCCCCTGTTTCGATTTCGCCGACGCGATCGAGGCGGTGCAGAGCGGCGCGGCGGGGCGCGCGATCATCCCGATCGAAAATTCGCTCCATGGTCGCGTCGCCGACATTCATTTCCTGCTGCCGGAATCGGGGCTGGCGATCACCGGCGAATTCTTCCTGCCGATCCGCCACGCGCTGATGGGGCTGGGCGAGGCCGGCCAAGTGCGCGAGGCGGCGAGCCATCCGCAGGCGCTCGGCCAATGTCGCCGCTGGCTGCGCGCGCGCGGGATCGAGCCGGTGACCTATCCCGATACCGCGGGCGCGGCGGCGATGGTCGCGGAACGTGGCGACCCCGCGCTCGCCGCGCTCGCGCCCCCGGGCGCGGCCGAAATCTATGGGCTGACGCTGTTCGAGACCGACATCGCCGATGCCGCGCATAACATGACGCGCTTCCTGACGCTCGAACTCCAGCAAAGCGCGCCCGAGGGGCCGGGGCCGTTCATGACGACGTTGATCTTCGCCGTCCCCAACGCCCCCGCCGCGCTCTACAAGGCGCTCGGCGGCTTCGCGACCGCCAAGGTCAATATGACCAAGCTCGAAAGCTATCAGCCCGGCGGCAGTTTTTCGGCGAGCGAATTCTATGCCGATTTCATCGGCGCCCCGGGCGATCCCGATGTCGACCGCGCGCTCGCCGAGCTCGCCTTTCACGCCGATTGGGTGCGGCTGCTCGGCAGCTACCCGATGGCGCGCGAGCGCTGAGCTACTCGCTTTCGTCATAAAGGGCGGTAACAAGGCGGCGATGAGATATCCGCTCGCCTTGCTGCTGCTCGCCGCCGCCACGCCCGCCGCCGCGCAGCTGCGCCCGCTGGTCGCGCCCCCCAGCGACGCCGCCGTCGCCGCGCGTGACGGGGTCGATGTGTTCCTGGTCAACGAAGGCGCGGACGCCGCGCCGATCGCCGCGCCCGAGGAGATCGAGACGATCGCCAAGGACGGCACCGCGCTCAAGCTCAGCTTGATCCGCTCGACCGCCGAGGGGCCGCCGGTGCCCGCGGGCGGCTTCGCCAAATTGCGCTACCGGCTCGCCCCGCTCGCCGAGGCGCCACTGCTCGCCGAACGCGCGCCGCCGCCGCCGAGCGGGGGCGAGGGAAGCATCACCGCGTCGCGCGGGCTGTCGAACGGCGCGTTCGAGCGCTTCCGGCCCTATGAGCCGACCTATATCGTCGCCGGCGCCGGAACCTCGCGCGCGAAACTGCAGGCGAGTTTTTCGTTCCAACCCTTCGATCGCGGCGCGCTCGCGCCGGTGCGCGTCGCTTATACCCAGACGATCTTCTGGGCGATCGGCACGCCTTCCGGCCCGATCACCGCGACGATTTACCGCCCCGAGGTTTTTTACGAGCGCGACTTCGGCGATTCGATGAAGATCGCGATCGGTTATCGGCACGATTCGAACGGCGGGGGCGTCGCCGATTCGATCGATCTCAACCGTTTCTACATCCGCGCCAATCAGCGTTTCGATCTGGGCGGGCGCTGGCGGCTCGACATCGCGCCCGAGGCTTATGGCTTTTTCGGACCGCGCGGCGTGGCGCGGGATATCGACCGCTTCTTCGGCTATGGCGGCATCACCGCCTCGCTGCTCGAAGAGGATGGGATCAAGCTGCAAGTCTATGCGCGCGGCAATCCCGGCACCGGGCGCGGCGCGGCTGAATTCTTCGTGAGCTATCCGCTGCGGCGGGTCGGCGGCGGGCTGGGGCTTTACCTCTTCGGCGAGGCGTTCACCGGCTATGGCGAGCAATTGCTGCGCTATAACCAGGTCGACAATCACGTCCGCTTCGGGGGGTCACTGACGCGCTAGGGTCTAAACGCTGGCGCACCGTGGCTTGGCCTGATGCGCCGTGCCGCCTATGGTCGCGCGCATTCTGCCGGAGGAGACCCCAATGCGCCTGATTCTCGCCGCCGCCGCGCTGTTCGCCGCCGCCCCCGCGTTCGCCGCGCTCGCCCCCGGTGCGGTCGCCCCCGATTTCACCACGCGCGGCGCGACCGCCGGCAAGGTGAGCGGCTTCCATCTGAAGGAAGCGCTCAAGAAGGGGCCGGTCGTGCTCTATTTCTTCCCCGCCGCTTTCACCCCGGGCTGCTCGGCGGAAGCGCGCGCCTTCGCCCAGGCGATCCCCGAGTTCAAAAAGGCGGGGGCGACCGTGGTCGGCCTGTCCGCCGATCCGGTCGAGGTGCTCGCTGATTTTTCGAACAAGGATTGCGCCGGCCAGTTCATGGTCGCAAGCGCCGGCCCGGCGGTCGTCTCGGGCTATGACGTCGCGCTCGGCCGCCCCATAACGGGTAAGGACGGCACGCCGCGCCTCGTCACCAAGCGCACCAGCTATGTCATCGCGCCCGATGGCAAAGTGAACTTCGTGCATGACGATATGAACCCCGCCGAACATGTGCGGCTCACCTTGGAAGCGGTGAAGCGGCTGCGCCCGCGCGGTTGATCGCATCGCAAATATTATCTTAGGATAATTGCGTTAGGCGTCGGTGCCGTCGGGTTCCGGCTTGCTCGTAGAATCACGGGGAAGCCGGCCAGGGAAACGGTGCTGGGGCAATGAAGCGGTCGAATCTGCGCGTGACGGATCGAGACGAGCTGGGGCAGTCGCTGTTCGCCGCGATCGGCGAGTTCTTGGCGTGCAACCATCTCACGCCCGAACCGATCAATTATGAATTCGCCTATCGCGTCTGCTCGGCGCCGGGTGGCGCGCTCGCCAAGGCGGTGGCGGCGATCACCGATGGCGGCATCCGGTTGACGCGCAAGGACATCGTCTCGCTCGGCGGCAACGTGTCGAACGAGCCCGTCGCCGAAACCGCGAACGCGCTCGCGCAAGGGCTGGTCGCGCAAACGCAGATGCAAGTCGAAGGCTTCGCCGATTTGGTGGCGGCCATGCGCGCCGACACGCGCGAATTCGGCCGCGATCTGGCGGCGAGCGCGACCGCGATCCAATCCAAGGGGCAGGCGGTGCCCGATGACGTGCTGCGGCTGACGCATGCGATGATCGACCGCGTCCAATCCGCCGAAAGCCAGCTCGAGGCCGCCACGCGCGAAGCCGACGAACTGCGCCAGAAGCTGGAGGAAGCGCGCGACAATGCGCGGCGCGATCCGCTCACCGGCCTGCCCAACCGCCGCGTGTTCGAGGAAAGCTTCGCCGAGCAAAAGGCCAAGGGCGTGCCGCTGTGCCTGGCGGTGTGCGACATCGATCATTTCAAGCGCGTCAACGACAGCTTCGGCCATGCGGTGGGCGACCGCGTGTTGAAGGCGATCGGCGCCGCGCTCGAGGAACAATGCCAGGGCCATTTGGTCGCGCGCTATGGCGGCGAGGAATTCGTCGTGCTCTTCGCCGGGCTCGAACTCGCCGAGGCGCGGCTGAAGCTCGATGGCGCGCGCACGTTGGTCGCGGGCAAACGCTATCGCCTGCGCGAAACCGATGCGCCGCTCGGCGCGGTGACTTTTTCGGCGGGCCTCACCGCCGCGCTGCCGGACGAAGCGGTGGACGATGTGTTCGTCCGCGCCGATCGGTTGCTCTATGCGGCCAAGGGCGATGGACGGAACTGCATCAAGCTCGCCTGATCGGCCCGCCGCGCCATCTCGCGGCGCGCTTTCCCAAGGCGGCTGGTGGAAATTCCCAAATCATGCTTGGCGCGCGCTTGAAACTGGCGCTTTTTCGCGCTTGGCACGCCTCGTGCAAACCCCTGGAGCGTCGCCGCCGGATGGTCCGGCCGGCGCCAAGACTGGGAGGAAGCACGATGTTCCGTTTCGAAAATTTCGCCAAGACCGCGGCCTCGGTGGCGGCCGCGCTCGCGCTGACCGCGATGTTCGTCAGCGCCGCGGTGCCGGTGATGCCGGTCGCGTGATCGCCCGCCGCGCCAAGGAGAGGATCATGACCAAGACCATCGCGATCGGCGTGATCGCATTTCTCGCGACGGGGCTGTTGCTGTTGGGGCATGACGCCCTGGTCAACGCCCTGACCGCGGTTTGAGCCCGCGCCCCCGCCGGTCGCGCCCGAATGGCGGCGACCGGCGGCAGCGGGGTCAATCGACCGCGTCCTTCACCGCGCGCCCGGCGAGCAGCCCGAGGATGAGCAGCACGACGAAGATCGCGACCGCGATGTAGAACAGGATTTTGGCGATGCCGATGAAGGCACCCGCCAGGCCGCCGAAACCGAGCACGGCAAGCACCAGCCCGATCACCAGAAAGATTATCGCCCAACGCAGCATGATTGGTCCTTTCGTCTGTTAGCGGACCAACGAGAGCGGGGGCGATACGTTCCTTTGCGAGCTTGGCCCTGTCGAGCTCGGGGCCGAGCTTGGGGCCGAGCTTGGGCGGCCGCCGCCGGTCAGGCGCCGCGGGTCGCCTCGAACAGGAACCAGGCGCGTTGTTCGGCTTGATCGGTCCATTCGTCGACGATGCCGCTCGTCGCATTGTCCTTGGCCGCGTCGGCCAATTCCTTCACTTCGCGATATTGCTGGACGAGCTTCAGATTATCGTCGCGCAGCTCGAGCAGCATGTCGCGTGGGGTGACGAAATCCTGGTCATTGTCCTTGACTTGCTGGCGCCGCGCGATGTCGCCGATCGAGCGCAAGGTCGTCTCGCCCAGCTTGCGGACGCGCTCGGCGATCAAATCGGTGACCGCCAGAATTTCCGTCGCCTGTTCGTCGAGCATCAGATGATAGTCACGGAAATGCGGGCCGGAGACGTGCCAGTGGAA
>LWDI01000023.1:0-496 GCA_002083475.1 Proteobacteria bacterium SG_bin5 | reverse complement strand
CCTGGTTGCTCTGCAGATCGGTCGGGGTGTCGAGGGCGGGGTTGGTCATCATGGCCTCCTTGCTGTCCGCGCGACTAAACGGCTCGCGGGCTAGATTGGTCCCGGCGCGCTTCGCTGCAAGATGCTCAAATCAGCCGGAAGGCGCTGAGCGCGGCGGTGATCCCCGCGATCGCGAGCACGCCCGCCACCGGCAGCCGCACCGCGCGCGACCGCAAGCGTGCGGCGAGCGCGGGGCCGCCGAACAGCGCGACCGCGCATGCCGCCGTCCCACCGATCGTCGCGCCGATCGCCGCGAACACCGGGCTGCCGCGCACCCCGAAGGCGGCGGCGAGGAACTGGCTACGGTCGCCGAGACCCAGGGCGAGCCCGGCGGCCAGACTCGCGGCGAAAGCGCCGAGCCGTTGCTGCGCGCGCGGTGGCTTGGGGGCGGCGAGCCCGCCGAGCGCCGCCGAGCCGAGCGCGAGCGCCAGGAACAGCGCGCGGGCATTGGGGGTGA
>LWDI01000022.1 GCA_002083475.1 Proteobacteria bacterium SG_bin5 | reverse complement strand
CGCAACGCCGAAAATTCAAACTGAGACACTACCGATTATGGCGCCGACGTGTTCGAACGCGCCGACTTCGAACGGCTCGCGGCCCAGCTCGCGCGGATCAGGGGGCGGGCGATCGTCTCTCTTAACGACGTGCCGGCGGTGCGCGAGGTGTTCGCCAGCTTCCATCTGCGCGAGGTAGAGACGACCTACACGATTGCGGGCAACGACAACGGCAAACGCTCCGCCGAGCTGCTGATCAGCACCTTCGAGCTGCCCTGATCCCCGGCGCGGCTCCGCCGATCAAGCCGAGCCGCGCCCAGTGTTGTTAGATTACACGCTGACGCAACAAATCGTTAGTGCCGCGTAACAATATGACATGCTACGCCCCCGCTCACCCCCCAGCGCCGCGCTTGCCCCCGCGCCTCGCCGGCTCGCTTTTTGTGCTCCGAGCGTTGCATGTCAGCCCGCTGCCGGGCGGTTTGCCGCGCGGCGAGCGACGCGGTGCGTTGCGATCTGATGCTTTCCCCGCTTCACCCGCAGATCAGGCGAATTTTCTGGCCGGCTTCATGAGCCTTTGGGAGGGGGGTCGGGAAAGGCATAATCTTCATTACCTCCCCGCGAGCGTCTTGCCCAAGCTTCTGATTTCTCGGGCTTTTTGTGATTATGTCCGAGGCGTTATGGGGCATAACCACTTTGCCAAAAGTCTATTACCTCGTTGAATATACGCGGTTTTTTCTGCTGTTCTAGTTAGGGCTGAGGGACATAATCTGATTATATTCATATTATGTTTTTTGTTATGTCCTAAGTTATTGTATTTGCTGAGATGTTATGGATGTTATGCCGTTCCCGCCACGCCTCATTTATAGCGGCTAAAGCGGTCGCACTTAAGGGTTGGGGCGGCTCGACCGCTCCCAGAAAGACTTCCTAGGCGGCGACGACAGCGAGGCTATGACGACGAGTGAAGCTGGCCCCCGCAACCAATATTCGCACCCTTACTCGCCAGCGCCTCTCGGGATTTTCCGGGAGGCTTTTTTGCGTCCGCGCCCGCCGCGATCCGCGCGCGTCCGCCGCCCGGCACAGCCGACAGCTACAGTCGTTCCAACGCCGCCGCGATATGCTGGGCGAAGCGGTGCGCGGTGACCGATGCGCCGGGCGCCTCGATCAGCGCGATCTCGGTATCGGCGAGCGCGGGGAGCGCCGCGTCGGCGCCGACCGGCTTGAGCCCCGGCGGCACCATTTCGCGCGGGAGCACCGCCACGCCGAGCCCCGCGCGCACCGCCGCTTGCGTCCCGGCGAGCGAGGTCGAGGTATAAGCAATCCGCCAGCGCCGCCCAGCGCTCTCCAGCGCGGCCACCGCGCGGCTGCGATAGACGCACGGATCGGGCGAGACGATCAGTGGCAACGGGCCGTCGGCGGGCACCGAGAGCGCATCGCGCGCGACCCAGATCAGCGGCTCGCGCCACACCCGCATCCCCTCCACTACCACCCCGGGCTCGCGCTTCAGCAGCACCAGGTCGAAGCCGCCGGCGCGGAATTTGGCCTGGAGGTTGAGCGTCAGGTCGCAGGTCACCTCGAGCTCGACCTTGGGATGCGCGTCGGTGAAGGCGGCGAGGACGGCGGGCAGATGCGCGGTCGCGAAATCCTCGGGCACCCCCAGCCGCACCGCGCCCGCGACCTCGGGCTCGATCAGCTCGGCGAGCGCGGCGTCGTTCAGCCGCAGCATCGCGCGCGCATGATGAATCAGGGCCTGGCCGTCGCGCGTCAGCCGCAGGTGGCGCGGGGTGCGCTCGAACACCGCGCGCCCGCCGATCGCCTCCTCCAAACGCTTGATCTGCAAAGAGATCGTCGACTGGGTGCGCCCCAGCAAAGCACCCGCCCGGGTGAAGCCGCCGCAATCGGCGACGGTGACGAAGGCGCGGAGCAGATCGAGATCGAGCGTGCGATGGGGCATGCAATCATTATGATTTCCGATCGATACGATTGCAACAAATCGTTTTTCAAATGGCCGAGCGATCGCCAGATGCGCGGTCGATTGGAGGGATGAAATGATCTTGCTGCTTCCTGCTGCTCTCGCCGGGCTCGCCGCGCTGGTCGCGACCCAAGCGCCCGCGCCGCTCGCGATCGGGCGCGCCGCCTGGGGCTTGGGGCTGGCATTCGCCGCGAGCGTGGCGCTCGCGCTCGCCGCCGCGCTGGGCATGATCGCCGCGCCGGGCCTGGCGCTCGCGCTGCTGGTGCTCACCAGCTTCGTCGCGACGATCGTGCTCGCTTTTTCGCGCCGCTATCTGCGCGCCGATCGCGCGCCGCGCCGGTTCGCGGCGATGGTCGCCGCGCTCGCGGCGAGCGTGCTCGCGGTGGTGGTGCTCGATAATGTCATCGCCTTCGCCCTCGCGTGGCTCGCGAGCGGGCAATTGCTCGCGCGGCTGATCGGCCATGTCGACGGCTGGGCCGAAGCGCGCGCCGCCGCCGGCCGCGCGCGCCGCGCCTTTTTGATCGGCGACGCGGCGCTGCTCACCGCGCTCGCGCTCGCCGCCGCCCATGCCGGCAGCCTCAGCCTGGCGGTGATCGTCTCGGCCGAAACCAGCTTCGAGCCCGAAGTGCTGATCGCGATCGCGGCGCTGGTGCTGATCGCGGCGATGGCGCGCTCGGCGCTGCCGCCGTTCGAGGGCTGGCTGATCGGCTCGATGACCGCGCCCACCCCGGTCTCGGCGCTGATGCACGCGGGGCTGGTCAACGCCGGCGGCTTCGTGCTGATCCGCTTCGCCCCGGTGCTCGAAGCCGCGCCCGTCGTGCAGCTGGCGGCAATCGCGGCGGGCACGCTCGCCGCGCTCTGGGGCACGGGGATCGCGCTGGTGCGCCCCGACATCAAGCGCGCGCTCGCCGGATCGACGGTCGCGCAAATGGGGTTCATGATCCTCTCCTGCGGGCTCGGCGCTTATGGCGCGGCGCTGTGGCATTTGATCGCGCACGGGCTGTTCAAGGCCTGGCTGTTCCTCGCCTCGGGCTCGGCGATCGGCGCGATGAGCGCGCCCGCGCTGCGCAAGCCCGATGCCACGGTCGCCGGCGCGGTGGCGGTGCTGGTGCTGGGGCTGGGCGGGCTGATGCTCTGGGCGGGCGGCACCAGCGCGACCTTGTTGCCGCTGATGCTCGCGACCGCCACGGGGGTGATGACGCTCGTCGCCGCGAGCGCCGCGCAAACCCCGCGCTGGCCGCAGCTGATCGGGCTCGGCGCGCTGCTCGCCGCTGGCCACGCCGCCGGGCTTTGGTTGATCGAGCGGGCGGTGCAGCAGATCGGCGTCGCCCCCGTCACCGGGCCATGGGTGCTGCTGCTGGTGCTGCCCTTCCTCGCCTTGTGGATTTGGCAGGCGCGCCGCCTGTCGCTGCCCGCCCCGCTTTACGTCCGCTTGCTCAACGCCGGCCTCGCCGCCTGATCCTTCGAGGAGCCGTTCCCATGAACATCGCTTATCCCCCGCTGCGGGTGCAGCCCCACCAGCAGCGCGCCGAGACCGAGCTCGCGATCAACCTCGCCGAATGCGTCGTCCCGCCGCTGTGGCCGCTCGACGGCGCGATCGCGGTCAACCCGCTCGCCGGCTTCGAGGAACTGCCGATCGAGCAGGCGCGCGCCGAGGGCGCCGATTTGTTCGACGCGCGGACCAGCCTGCCGCTCGCCCAGTGGCGGCAATTGCTCGCCGCCGGCCGGGTAACGCGCGAGGCGCTGCGCGGCGCCGCGATCGCGGCGCTCGGCGGCTATAACGAAGCCTTCGTGATGGTCGGCCCCGATGTCTCGCGGCTCGATTGCCTGATGGCGCGGCTCACCGTGCTGCCGCTCCCCGCGCCGCGCGCGGTGCCCGAGGATCCGGGGATGGACCTGGTCGCCAAATGGTGCGCGGCCTTTTTCGACGGCGGCACCGCGACGCTCGCGATGCCGGGGCGCGATCGCGGCCTCTACCGCGCGGTGCTCGCGCTGATCGGGCATGACGCGCAGCTGAAGGCGCTCGCGCAAGGCGCGCCCCAGGCGCTGCTCGCCGCCGTGCCGCGCGACGCGGTCGACGCGGTGACGCAAGGGCTCGAGGTGCTGGGCGTGGTCGAGGGCGAGCGCATCGCTTTCCTGCGCGGGCTGATCGCGCGGCTGCCCGGCTGGGCGGGGCACGTCCGCTGGCGCCAGCATCATGCCGATGCCGATCAAGTGGCGGCGGCGCCGGCGACGATGGCCGATCTGCTCGCGCTGATGCTGCTGGTGGTGCGCGCCGCCCCCGCGACCCGCGAGCGGCCGCGCGTCGCCCCGGTGATCGACGACGTCGCGGGGCAGCTCGCGCGCCATTTCGGTCTCGACCGCGCCGCGATCGAAACCGCGCTCGGGCCGGCGAGCGTCGCCGACGAGGCCGCGCTCTCGGCGATCTTCCAACGCGCCGCCGAAATCGCTTATCGCGACGCGCTGGTGTCGCGGCTGGTGCCGCCCGCCGCGCGCGACACCGAGCGCCCCGCCGCGCAGCTGGTGATGTGCATCGACGTCCGCTCCGAACCCTATCGCCGCGCCTTCGAGGCGCAGGGGCCTTATGAGACCTTCGGCTATGCGGGCTTTTTCGGGCTGATGATCGCGGTCCACGCGCCGCATCAGCCGCGCCAGCGGATGCTGCCGGTGCTCGTCTCGCCGCAACAGGATCTGACGATGGTCCCCGCGCCCGGCCAGGAAGCCGAGGCGGCCGAGGCGGTGGCGCGCGAGCGGCGCGCGGCGGCAACGCGCGATTTGTTCGGCACGCTGAAAGGTGGGGCCGCGACCGCGTTCAGCACGGCCGAGGCGGTCGGCCCGCTCGCCGGGGCGATGATGGTCGCGCGCACGCTCTTCCCGCGCGCGGCGGAAGCGGTCGGGCGGCGGCTGAAGGGCGACGCGAGCGCGCTCGCCCCCTCGATCGACGCCAATCTGCCCGGGCGCGGGCTCGCCTTCGCCGAGCGGCTGGCTTATGCGCGCGCGCTGTTCGCGCTCACCGGCATGAAGCGGCGCACCGCGCGGCTGGTCGTGCTCGCCGGGCATCGCGGGCACACGGTCAACAATCCTTATGGCGCGGCCTATGATTGCGGCGCCTGCGCCGGGCATGGCGGCGCGGCGAACGCGCGCGCGATGGCGGCGATCATGAACGACCCGCAAGTGCGCGCCGCGCTCGCCGAGGAAGGCGAGGCGCTGCCCGAGGACACGATCTTCGTCCCCGCCGAGCATGACACCACGCTCGACGAGGTGACCTTGTTCGACACTTGCTGCCTGCCCGCGAGCCATGCCGAGGATCTCGCGCAATTGAAGGCGGCGCTCGCGGCGGCGGGCGTGGCGAACCGCGCGCGGCGCGCGGCGCTGCTCGACCGCGCGCCCGATGATCTCGAGATCGGCGCCAAACATTGGGGCGAGGTGCGCCCCGAATGGGGCCTTGCCGGCAATGCCGCCTTCATCGTCGCCCCGCGCGCGCTCACCGCGCCGGTCGATCTCGAGGGGCGCGCCTTCCTTCACAGCTATGATTGGACGATCGACCCGAGCGGCGAGGCGCTGGCGACGATCCTCACCGCGCCGATGGTGGTCGCGCAGTGGATCAACTGCCAATATAATTTCTCCACCTGTGACAACCGCCGTTTCGGCGCGGGCGACAAGACGGTGCACAACCCCGTCGGGCGGCTGGGCGTGGTGCGCGGCAATGGCGGCGATCTCGCGGTGGGGCTGCCGCTCCAGGCGTTGTTCCATGACGATGGCACCCCGGCGCATGTGCCGCAGCGGCTGCTCACGATCGTCCACGCGCCCGTCGCGCTGGTCGAGCAGGTGATCGCGGGCCAGGCGATCTTGCGCCGGTTGTTCGGCAATGATTGGGTGCAATTGGTGGTGATCGATCCCGAAAGCGGCGCCGCGCGGCGCTGGCGCGGCGACCAGGAGATGTCGCGCGATCCGAGCGGCTGTTCGGCGTTCGAACCGCTCGAAGAAACCATTGGCTAACAGGGGGTTTTCATGAGCGATTTACTGCACAAGATGCGCAAGATCGAAATCGTCGTCGGCGCCGAGGATGTGAAGCTCGTCGAAGACGCGCTGCGCGACGCCGGGCTCGGCGGCTGGACGATCCTGCGCGACGTGGCGGGCATGGGGCATCACGGCTTCCATCAGGCGCGCACCATCTTCAACGATCAGACCGGGCTGGTGATGTTCGTGGGCGTCGGCCCCGCCGAGGCGATCAGCGGCGCGACGAGCCGCGTCGGCAGCATCTTCCGCCACAAGGCGGGGGTGATGTTCGTCTCCGATGTCGAGGTGCTGCGGTCTGACTATTTCGTCACCGCCTGATCCCGGCGCCTGGGATTGGCGCGGGCGGCGCGCGGTCGCCGCGACGATGCACGGCAAGCAGGCGGCGCTGGCCGAGGGGTTGGCGCCGCTCGGGCTCGGCTGGCGAGCGACGCCCACGGGGTTCGATACCGATCGCTTCGGCACCTTCACCCGCGA
>LWDI01000021.1 GCA_002083475.1 Proteobacteria bacterium SG_bin5 | reverse complement strand
GCCGCGCGGAAGGCGCGCCATTTGAGGACGTTGCGGTTATGGTGGTCGAGCGTGTCGGCGAACACATGCCCGCCGCTCCCGTCCGCCACGAAATAGACCGCGCTCGACTCGGCGGGATCGAGCACCGCGTCGATCGAGGCGCGCCCGGGGTTGCAGATCGGGCCGACCGGCAGCCCCGCCATCGTATAAGTATTATAGCCGTTGCGCGCGTCGCGCTCGGAGCGGAGGATCTTGCGGCCAAGCGGTTTGCCCTTGGTCACCGGATAGATGATCGTGGGATCGGCCTGGAGCGGCATGCCGCGCTTCAGCCGGTTCGAATAGACCGCCGCGACCAGCCGCCGCTCGCTCGGCTTGCCGGTTTCCTTCTCGACGATCGAGGCCAGGATCAGCGCCTCGCGAGGAGTGCTCACCGCGATGCCCGGCTTGCGCCGCTCCCAAGCGACGGCGAGATAGGCCGCCATCGCGCGCTGCATCCGATCGAGCACGCTCGCGCGCGTGTCGCCGCGCTGGAAGCTGTAGCTATCGGGCAGCACCGTGCCTTCGACCGGCACCGGCACCGCGCCCTCGAGCCCCGGGGTCGCCTTCAGCCGTTCATGGACCAGCACCGCTGGCCAGCCCTCGGGAATGGTGACGAAGCGCTGGATCGTCCGCCCGCCCTGGAGCAGCTTCAGCACGTCCGCGGCCGAGAGCCCGCGCGGCAGGCGATAATCGCCCGATTTGATCGGCGCGGACGAGCCGAACAGCCGCGCGTAAAGCTTGAACCGCGCCGCCGATCGAATCGCGCCCGCCTGCTCCAGCCGCTGCGCGGTGGTCGCGAGCGAGGCGCCCTCGGGCACGGTGAAGCTCAGCGCCTTGGGCGAGGGCCCGCGCCCGCCCCAATCCTGCGCGACGAACAGCGCGCCGCCCGTCAGCGCCACGATCAGGACCAGCAGCAACCAGCCGAATTTGCGCACTTCCGCCCTCCCCCGTTCAGGCTCAGTCGAGCGCTTTCATCACCAGGCTGGCATTGGTGCCGCCGAAGCCGAACGAATTGTTGAGCACGGCTTTCACCCGCCGTTCCTTGGCGACGTGCGGCACCAGATCGACGCCTTCGCAATTCTCGCTCGGGGAATCGAGATTGAGCGTCGGCGGCACGATTTGATCGCGCATCGCCAGGATGCAGAAAATGCTCTCCACCGCGCCGGCGCCGCCGAGCAAATGCCCGATCGCCGATTTGGTCGAGCTCATCGACATGCCGCCGATCGCGTCGCCGAACAGCCGCCGCACCGCGCCGAGTTCCAGTTCGTCGCCGAGCGGGGTCGAGGTGCCGTGCGCGTTGATATAATCGATGTCGCCGAGCGCGAGCCCCGATTTGCGCACCGCCATCTGCATCGATCGAAACGCCCCCGAGCCTTCGGGATGCGGCGCGGTGACGTGATAGGCATCGCCCGACAGGCCATAGCCCACGACCTCGGCATAGATTTTGGCGCCGCGCTTCTTCGCGCGCTCATATTCCTCCAGCACCAGAACGCCCGCGCCCTCGCCCATCACGAAGCCGTCGCGGTCGCGGTCATAGGGGCGGCTGCCGCGTTCGGGAGCGTCGTTGAACCCGGTCGAAAGCGCGCGCGCCTGGGCGAAGCCGGCGATGCCGATCGGGCAGATCGCCGCTTCGGCGCCGCCCGAGAGCATGACGTCGGCATCGTCCATCGCGATCATGCGCGCCGCGTCGCCGATCGAATGCGCGCCGGTCGAGCAAGCGGTGACGACCGCGTGGTTGGGGCCCATCAGCCCATATTTGATCGAGACCTGGCCCGAGATGAGGTTGATCAGCCGGCCATGGACGAAATGCGGCGAAACGCGGCGCGGCCCCTTGTGTTCGAGCACGAGCGATTCGCTCTCGATCCCCGGCAGCCCGCCGATCCCCGAGCCGATCGAGCAGCCGGCGCGGAAACGCTCTTCCTCGCTCATGTCGAGCAGCCCGGCATCCTCGATCGCTTGGCCCGCCGCGTCGATGCCGAAGACGATGAAGGGATCGACCTGGCGCTGCACCTTGTGATCGACGCGCTTATAGGCGTCGAAGCCCCAGGGATGATCCTTGGGCTTCACCTCGCAGGCGATGCGGCAGGCATAGTCGCTCGCGTCGAAGCGGGTGATCGTGCCCGCCCCCGATTTGGCGGCGATCAGATTCGCCCAGCTCGTCTCGACATCGGCGCCCAGCGGCGTAACCAGCCCCAGCCCCGTGACGACCACCCGACGCATTTTATTCGCTCTCCTTACCCAGCGCGACGCGCGGCCCGCGCGGGCCTGCTCGCGAAATCGAAACGGCTCCGACGCCCCGGTAATATGCCGGGCGCGCGGAGCCGCTAATGGGGCGCTTGGCCCCGGTCACCCAAGCAATCAGCCTTGATGCTCGTCGATATAGCTGATCGCGTCCTTGACGGTGCTGATCTTTTCGGCGGCGTCATCGGGAATTTCCACCCCGAATTCTTCCTCGAACGCCATCACCAGCTCGACGATGTCGAGGCTGTCCGCGCCCAGATCATCGATGAAGCTTGCATCTTCGGTCACCTTCTCGGCTTCGACGCCCAGATGCTCGACGACGATATTCTTCACGCGATCGGCGGTCTCGCTCATGCTTTCTCTTCCCTCTATCATTTGGGCTTCAACAGGGTGGAGCCGTAGAGCGCGCGCCCCCGGCTGACAAGAGGGCGCGGGGCGCGCCCCGGCTCAGAGCATCGCCATGCCGCCGTTCACGTGCAGCGTTTGTCCCGTGACATAGCCCGCCTCGCGGCTCGCGAGATAAACGGCGGCGGCGGCGACATCGCCCCCCTCGCCCAGCGCGCCCGCCGGGATGCGGCCGAGCAGCGCCGTCTTCTGCGCCTCGGGCAGCGCGTCGGTCATCGCCGATCGGATGAAGCCGGGCGCGATGCAATTGGCGGTGATTCCTCGGCTGGCGAGCTCCTGCGCGATCGCCTTGGTCATCGCGGTGAGCGCGCCCTTGGAGGCGGCGTAATTCGCCTGGCCGGGATTGCCCGTGGCGCCGACCACCGAGGTGATCGAGATGATGCGCCCGAAGCGCGCCTTCATCATCGGCTTGGCGGCGGCGCGGGCGAGGCGGAAAGCGGCTTCCAGATTGACGCGGATCACCTGGTTCCACTCGTCGTCCTTCATCCGCATCAGCAGATTGTCGCGGGTGACGCCGGCATTGTTGACGAGGATATCGAGCTTGCCGAGCCCCTCGAGCGCGCGCGGGACCAGCGCGTCGACGGCGGCGGCGTCGGAAAGATCGCATGCGAGCGTGAGATGATCACCGCCCAGTTCGGCGCGAAAGCCATCGAGCTTCTCGGCGTTCGAACCGGAAAGCGCGAGCCGCGCGCCTTGGCTCGCGAGCGCCCGAGCGATCGCCGACCCGATGCCCCCGGAGGCACCGGTGACGAGCGCGGTCATGCCTGAAAGGTCGAACATGGTTACTCCTTTGTGTAAGAAGAATTTTGGTTCACGCGGAGGCGCGGAGACGCGGAGAGATGATCGTTGACCACGCGCCTGATGCCTTCCTTCAGCGTCGCGCCGCCGAAGTTGATTAACAGCCCTACGGGCTGTTTGGTGAGGCGCAAATAGGTGAGCAGTTGTTTGCCATGAACGGGAAGCAATTGGTCGACCGACTTAATCTCGACGATGAGACGTTCGTCGACCAACAGATCGATACGAAAGGCGTTTTCAACTCTCACGCCATCGAATTCGATATCTATCGGTCGCTGCCTACCGACGGCGTAGCCGTCTTTGATGAGCCGTGCCGCGAGCAGAGTTTCGTAAACGCTCTCGAGCAGTCCCGGCCCCAACTCCCGGTGCAACCGAAGGGCAACGTCGATCACATCGCCCGACACCGCATCAATGTCTCGCATCTCCGCGCCTCCGCGTCTCCGCGTGAACCAAATAACCTACAGTCCCCGCGCCAGCCCCTCGATCTCCGCCATCGTCACCACGCTCACCGGCTCGGCCTGCACCGTCCGCTTCACCATCGGCGCCAGCAGCTTCGCGCCGAATTCGACGAACTGGTCGACCCCCGCCGCTTCCATCGCCAGCAGCGATTCGCGCCAGCGCACCATCCCCGTCACTTGCTCGACCAGCCGCGCGCGGATTTCGGCCGGGTCGCTCACCGGCGCGGCGGTGACGTTGGCGTAGACGGGGACGAAGGGCGCGGCGATCCGCGCGCGCTCGAGCGCGGCCGCCATCGTCTCGGCCGCCGGCGCCATCAACGCGCAGTGGAACGGCGCCGACACCGGCAGCGCCATCCCCTTCTTGACGCCGAAATCGCGGCACAGCGCCACCGCGCGCGCGATCGCCTCGGCATGGCCCGAGATCACCACTTGCCCCTCGGCATTGTCATTGGCGACCGCGCAGACCTGCCCCTCGGCCGCCGCGTCCGCCACCGCGCGCGCTTGATCGAGCGTCGCCCCGAGCAGCGCCGCCATGCCGCCCGCGCCCACCGGCACCGCCGATTGCATCGCCTGGCCGCGCAATTTCAGCAGCCGCGCCGTCGTCGCCAGATCGAGCGCGCCCGCCACGCACAGCGCGCTATATTCCCCCAGCGAATGGCCGGCGACGAACGCCGCCTGCTCCGCGAGCGCGACGCCGCCCTCGCGTTCGAGCACGCGCCAGGTCGCGACCGCGTTCGCCATGATCGCGGGCTGGGCGTTTTCGGTGAGCGTCAATTCCTCGGCGGGGCCTTCGCTCATCAGCCGGAAGAGATGCTGGCCGATCGCCTCGTCGACTTCCTCGAACACCTCGCGCGCGAACCGGCTCGCGGCGGCGAGTGCGGCGCCCATGCCGACCGCCTGGCTGCCTTGGCCCGGAAAAATGAACGCGCGCATGGCTTGGCTCCTTGGATTGAAGGCGGACGCGGTAGAAATCATGGGCCGGCTTGGCAAGCGGCCTTGCATTTGGCGCGGTTTCGGCTATGTCGCGCGCCTTCGGGGGCGCCCCGCGCCGCCGGTGATACCCGTGGACGACAGCCGGAGGGGGCGCTTGCATGGTGCGGGCGCTCAGCGATCGGCCAAGATGAAGGACAAGACATGGCTCTTTACGAGCACGTCTTCCTCGCGCGCCAGGATTTGGCGCAAGCGCAGGTGGACGCCCTGGCCGAAATGGCCACCAAGATCGTCGAGGACAATCAGGGCCGGATCGTCAAGACCGAGACCTGGGGCCTGCGGAGCCTGGCGTACAAGATCGCCAAGAACCGCAAGGCGCATTATGTGATGCTGGAAATCGATGCCCCCGCCGGCGTCGTCGCCGAGCTCGAGCGGCAGATCCGCATCAACGAAGACATCATCCGTTATCTCACCGTGCGCGTCGACACCCATGAAACGGGTCCCTCGGCGATGATGCGCAAGGGCGAGCGCGACGGCCGCCGCCGCGAACGCGACGGTGGCGATCGCCCGCGCCGCGAGCGCGACGGTTTCGACGGCGAATAAGGAGGAACTGACCAATGGCACGCCCCTTTTTCCGCCGCCGCAAGAGCTGCCCCTTCTGCGCCAAGGACGCGCCGCGCATCGATTACAAGGATGTGCGCCTGCTCCAAGGTTTCGTGTCGGAACGCGGCAAGATCGTCCCCTCGCGCATCACCAGCGTGAGCGCGAAGAAGCAGCGCGAACTCGCCCAGGCGATCAAGCGCGCCCGTCATTTGGGCCTCTTGCCCTATATCGTTAAGTAAGGAGCCGGGCACATGGATGTGATCCTGCTGGAACGCGTCGAGAAGCTCGGCGGTATCGGCGACGTGGTGAAGGTGAAGGACGGGTTCGCCCGTAACTACCTGCTCCCCCGCAAAAAGGCATTGCGCGCGAACGAAGCCAATCGCCGCGTGTTCGAGGCCAATCGCGAGCGGATCGTGGCCGAAAACGCCGCCCGCCGCGCCGACGCCGAGGTTCATGCCAAGGCGATCGACGGCGTGACGCTCACGCTGATCCGCCAGTCGTCGAACACCGGCCAGCTTTACGGCTCGGTCGCGGTGCGCGATCTGGTCGAGGCGTTCGAGGCGCTCGACCATAAGGTCGGCAAGGCGCAGATCGTGCTCGATCGCCCGATCAAGACGATCGGCCTACACGAGGTGAAGGTCGCGCTGCACCCCGAAGTGCCGGTGCTGGTGAAAGTGAACGTCGCGCGCTCGCCCGAGGAGGCCGAGATGCAGGCCGCCGGCGTCGACGTGATGGCGCAGGTGTTCGAGGAAGGCCGCGACCAAACCGGCTTTACCGAGGAACGCGATCCGAACCTGGAAGTCGGCGAGATCGCGAGCGACGCCCAGGGCTGATCGACCGACCGTTGATGAAAAGGGCCGCGCCGGGAAACCGGGGCGGCCCTTTTTCATGGTTGGCGCGACGGCGCGGCTTTGGCGGACGAAGTCGCGGGTTGCCACGAAGTTGATCTTGCGGATCGACTTATTCTGCTAAGGTGGGAAGCTATCCACCCCCGGCCCATCGGGCGGGGAGCCCGTGAAAGGCAATTAAAACGCGTTCGCCGCGTCGATCATGGTCCGCATCGCGCCAATCACGGCACGATCATCACCGCGCTCAACACGCCGGCGAGCGGAATCAGGGCACAGATGATCGGCAAGAACTTGCGGGTCATGAAGCATTCCTTTCGCTGGCGCGAGCGCCGGTCATCGCTCGTTTAAATGCGTTGGCGGCCAACTAGTTTCCAGAGGCCGCGCGCGCTCGATCCTATCGCTTCCAGACAAAGCCTGTTGCAAAGCGAGCAACAAAGCGCGCGCGGCTCGCAAAGGGGCGCCGCGCGCGCTAGCGTCGTGCCGATGCACAACGGCTTTTACGCCTCGATCATGCTGCTCGCGGGGGTCGGCATTCCGGTGATGGCGAGCGGCAACGCGCTGCTCGGCGCGCGGCTCGGCAGCCCCGCGAGCGCGGCGGCGATCATGTTCGCGCTGGCGCTCGCGGTCGCGCTGGCGGTCGCCTGGGCGACGGGCGGGCCGCAGCGCGCGCTGCTCGGCGCGGCGCCCTGGCCCTATTATCTGGGCGGGCTGCTGATCGCCTTTTACCTGCTGTCGATCACCTATCTCGGCCCCAAGCTCGGGATCGGCACCGCCGTGCTGCTGGTGCTGCTCGGCCAGATCGTGGCGGCGGCGACGATCGACCATTTCGGCCTGCTCGGCGCGCCGCGCACGCCGCTGACGCTGGTGCGCGCCTTGGGGCTGGCGATGATGGCGGGCGGGGTGCTGCTCGCGCGGCGGATGTAATTTGGCTCGCGCGAAGACGCGGCGATTTTTTGGTTCGCGCGGAGACGCGGAGGCGCGGAGGAGGGGCGCGGCGTAAGGGGGGTAACCGAACGCTAGGCGTGCGCCGCAGGCGCTCCAATCTGCCGGATCGAAAGCGCTGCGCGCCGTTTTTTCGCGCCTCCGCGCGAACCAAAATCGCCGCGCGCGCGCCTACCGCCGCCCGAACAATTTCTCGATGTCGCCATGCGCCAGCTTCACCCAAGTCGGGCGGCCATGGTTGCACTGGCCCGAATGCGGCGTCGCCTCCATCTCGCGCAGCAACGCGTTCATCTCGGCGACCGAGAGCACCCGCCCGGCGCGCACCGAATGATGGCACGCCATCGTCGCCGCGACGTGATCGAGCCGCTCGCGCAGCCCGAGCGCGCTGTCATAGGCCGCGAGATCGTCGGCGAGGTCGGTGACCAGCGCCGCCACGTCGCCCGCCCCCAGCACCGCCGGCACCGCGCGCACCAGCACCGCGCGCGGGCCGAAACGTTCGAGTTCGAGCCCGAGCCGCTCCAATTCGGGCGCCGCCGCCTCGAGCCGGTCGCAGCCGGGCTCGTCGAGCTCGACCACTTCGGGGAGCAAGAGCGCCTGGCGCGCCACCCCCGCCCCCGCCACGCCGGCGCGCATCCGTTCGAGCACCAGCCGCTCGTGCGCGGCGTGCTGGTCGACGATCACCAGCCCATCCTCGGCCTCGGCGACGATATAGGTGCGCGCGACTTGCCCGCGCGCGACGCCGAGCGGAAAACGCTCGGCCAAGGGCGCGGGCGCCGCCGCGGGTTCGGCGCGCGCGGCCGGGGGCGCGGCGAAGAAGCTCGGGCGGGCATCGTGGAGCCGCCCCCCGTTCGGCGGCGCGGGCGCCAGCGCCGCGATGGCGCTCGGCGCGGACCAGGCGGGCGCGGGCTCTTGCGCCTCCCCGCCCTCGACCTGCCACCGCCCCCAACTCGACGGCTCGGCCGACTGGGCGCTGCGGTGCCCGGCTTCGTCGAGCGCGCGCTTCAACCCGCTCACGATCAGCCCGCGCACCAGCGCCGGATCGCGGAAGCGCACCTCGGTCTTCGCCGGATGGACGTTCACGTCGACCGCGTCCGCCGGCACGTCGAGAAACAAGGCGACCACCGCGTGGCGATCGCGCGCGAGCAGCTCGGCATAGGCGCCGCGCACCGCCCCCACCAGCAGCTTGTCCTTCACCGGGCGGCCGTTGACGAAGAGATATTGGTGATCGGCGATGCCGCGGTTGAACGTCGGCAGCCCCGCGACACCCGCCAGCCGCACCCCCTCGCGCTCAAGCGCGACGACGACGCTGTTTTCGGCGAGCGCGCGATCGGTGAGCGCGGCGACGCGCGCCGGACGATCGAGATCGGCGGGCAGGTTGAGCGCGAGCCGCCCATCGTGCCGCAGCTGGAACGCGACCTCGGGCCGCGCCATCGCGAGGCGGCGCACCACGTCGAGGCAAGCGGCATATTCGGCGCGCGACGAGCGCAGGAATTTGCGCCTAGCGGGCACGCGGCCGAACAAATCCTCGACCCGCACCCGCGTGCCGGGCGGCAGCCCCTGCGGGCCTTCGGCGACCAAGGCGCCATTGTCGATCACCCGCCGCCAGCCCTCGCCCCCGCGCACCCGGCTGTCGAGCGTCAGCCGCGCGACGCTCGCGATCGAGGGCAACGCCTCGCCGCGAAAGCCGAGCGTTTCGACCGCCTGGATCGCCCCGGCGTCGAGCAGGCGATCGGGGAGCTTCGAGGTCGCGTGGCGCTCGAGCGCAAGCGCCATCTCGGCGCTAGCCATGCCGCAGCCATCGTCCGCCACTTCGATCAGCGCGACCCCGCCCTCGGCGAGCGCGACGTCGATCCGCGTCGCGCCCGCGTCGAGCGCGTTTTCGACCAGTTCCTTGAGCGCGCTCGCCGGCCTTTCGACCACCTCGCCGGCGGCGATCCGATTGACGACATGTTCCGGGAGACGGCGTATTGACATGGCTCTAGCTCTAGCCCAAGCGGCGGCCTTCCGCGACCTCGATCGAACCACGGCCGGCGACGCCTGAGTCGACCCGGGGAGCGGCGACGAAAGCGGCGGGTGAGCGCGACCGGGACCTTCCCCATTAGCGCGAATGACGGGACGATCGATGGCTTTGTTTTCGCGCTTGTTCAACTTCATGTCGCACGACATGGCGATCGATCTCGGCACCGCGAATACCGTGGTTTATCTGCGCGGTCGCGGCATCGTGCTCAACGAGCCCTCGGTGGTCGCGGTCGAGACGATCAACGGCGTGAAGAAGGTCAAGGCGGTCGGCGACGACGCCAAGCTGATGATGGGCAAGACGCCCGAAAGCATCCAAGCGATCCGCCCGCTTCGCGACGGCGTGATCGCCGACATCGACGTCGCCGAGCAGATGATCAAGCATTTCATCGCGAAAGTGCATGGCCAGCGCCGCTTCATGCGCTGGCCGCAGATCGTGATCTGCGTGCCCTCGGGCTCGACCTCGGTCGAACGCCGCGCGATCCGCGACGCGGCGCAAAATGCCGGCGCGAGCCAGGTGTTCCTGATCGAGGAGCCGATGGCGGCGGCGATCGGCGCCGACATGCCGGTCACCGAGCCGATCGGGAGCATGGTGGTCGATATCGGCGGCGGCACCACCGAAGTCGCGGTGCTCAGCCTGCGCGGACTCGCCTATACCACGTCGGTGCGCGTCGGCGGCGACAAGATGGACGAGGCGATCGTCTCTTACGTGCGCCGTAACCACAATCTGCTGATCGGCGAAGCCACCGCCGAGCGGATCAAGCAGGAAGTCGGCGTCGCCAAGGCGCCCTTGGACGGAATCGGCAAGACCATCCACATCAAGGGCCGCGATCTGGTGAACGGCGTGCCCAAGGAAATTCAGATCAACCAGGGCCAGATCGCCGAGGCGCTGTCGGAGCCGGTGAGCACCATCGTCGAAGGCGTGCGGATCGCGCTGGAAAATACCGCCCCCGAACTCGCCGCCGATATCGTCGATCAAGGCATCGTACTCACCGGCGGCGGCGCGCTGCTCTCGGGCATCGACGAAGTGCTGCGCGACGAAACCGGGCTGCCGGTGACGGTGGCCGAGGATCCGCTCACCTGCGTCGCGATCGGCACCGGTCGCGCGCTCGAAGACCCGGTCTATCGCGGCGTTCTGCAAAGCGCTTAAGGAGTGATGCGCTGTGGCGTCGCGGCCGAGACGACCTGGCTTTTCCAGACGCGCGCAATATGGGGTGTTCGCCAGCTATGTCGTGGTGGCGGCCGGGGTGATCGTCGCGCTGTTGCTGCTCGCCTTGTGGAGCTTCGACCCGCGCACCTTCGGCGTCGCGCGCCAAGCCGCCGCCGAGGTGACGACGCCGCTCTCCTCGGGCGTCAGCTGGGCGGCGCGCGGGGTGGCGAGCGTGCCGCAGGGGGTGAGCGACTATTTCGGCGTGATCGGGCGCAACAAGGCGCTGCGCGCCGAAATCGCCGCCAATAAACGGCTCACCGATCAAGCCAAGGCGGTGCTTTACGAAAACGCCCGGCTGAAGGCCCTGCTCAAGCTGCGCCAGGGATCGAACGACACGGTGGTCGCCGCGCATCTCGTGAGTTCGAGCGCCGCCAGCACGCGCCGCTATGCCGTGCTCAACGCCGGCAGCCTGCAAGGCGTGCGCGAGGGCCAGCCGGTGCGCGGGCCCGAGGGGCTGATCGGGCGGGTGATCGAAACCGGCTTCAACACCGCGCGCGTGCTCCTCATCAGCGATCCCGAAAGCATCGTCCCCGTGCGCCGCGTGCGCGACGGGCTGCCCGCGCTCGCCGCCGGGCGTGGCGACGGGCTGATCGAAATCCGCGCGGTCAACCTCGCCAACGCGCCCTTCGCGGTGGGCGATGCCTTCGTCACCTCGGGCACCGGCGGCATCTATGCGCCGGGCATCCCGGTCGCGCGGGTGATCGCGGCGGGGCGCGACACGACCAGCGCGCGCGCCTTCACCCAGCCCGATACGCTCGACGTCGCGATCGTCCAGCGCAGCTTCATCGCCATGCCGGCGCCCGCGCCGGAGCCGCGCTGATGGCGGTGCTGCCGCGCCGGCGCCCGCGCGGCCCCTTCGATCCCGAGCCGCAGCGCATCTGGCCGAGCCTGAAGCCCGCGCTGACGGTGATGGTCGCCTCGGCGCTGACGCTCGTGCCGATCATCGCGAGCTTCCCGCTGCTTCCCCCGTTCGGGCTGCTGATGCTGCTCGCCTGGCGCCTGGCGCGCGAGGAGGCGCTGCCGGTCTGGTCGCCGCTGTTGCTCGGGTTGTTCGACGATTTGCTCTCGGGTCAGCCGTTCGGCAGCGCGATGCTCTTGTGGACGCTCACCTTCGTCGCGATCGACTTGTTCGACACGCGCCTGGTCGCGCGCGATTTCTGGCAGGATTGGTTGATCGCGGGCGGTGGCATCGCCGGCGTCTTGATCGTTTCGCGGTTGATCGCGGCGCCACTCGGCGCGCATGTCGACACGCTGTTGTTGCTCCAAATCGCGGTTTCGGTCATGCTTTATCCGGTCGCGGCCCTGATCGTCGCCTGGACCGATCGGGAACGGAGCCCGACATGAACCCGCCGAGCCGGATCGTCACCGAAGCGCATCAAACCTTCAGCTTCAATCGGCGCGCGGTCGCGCTCGGGCTCGGGCAGATCGGGGTGGGTGTGGTGCTCGGCGCGCGGATGGGCTGGCTCTCGATCGCCGAAAACGCGCGCTACGAAATGCTCGCCGAGAGCAACCGCGTGAACCTGACGCTGATCCCGCCCCGGCGCGGCTGGCTGATCGATCGCCACGGCGCGCCGATCGCGAACAACCGCACCGATTTCCGCGTCGACATCATCCCCGATCGGCTGCGCGACAAGGAATTGGTGCTCGCGCGGCTGCGCGAGATCCTCGGTCTGCCGCCCGAGGAACTCGAGCGCATCCGGCTCGATCTGAAGAACGCCGCCGGTTTTCAGCCGGTCGAAGTCGCCGATGATCTCGATTGGGAGCGGTTCGCCGCCGTCTCGGTCCGGCTGCCCGAGCTGCCCGGGGTCGCGCCGACGCGCGGCTATTCGCGCAACTATCCGGCCGGCGCCGCGGTCGCGCATCTCACCGGCTATGTCGGCGCGGCGTCCGCCGAACAATATCGCGAAACCAAGGATCCGCTGCTCGTCACCCCCGGGTTCAAGATCGGCAAGGACGGGATCGAAAAGACGCTCGACGATCGGCTGCGCGGCGCGCCGGGGGCCAAGCGCGTCGAGGTCACCGCGCACGGCCGGCTGGTGCGCGAACTCGCCCAGCGCCCCGACGCGCCGGGGCAGACGGTGCGGCTGACGATCGACGCCGGCTTGCAGGAATATGCCGCGCGCCGGCTCGGCACCAATTCGGGCAGCTGCGTGGTGATGGATTGCCAGACGGGCGAAGTGCTCGCCTTCGTCTCGATGCCCGCTTACGATCCGAATAGTTTCTCCGACGGCATCAGCCATTTCGAATGGGAAATGCTGTCGAAGAACGATCACGTGCCGCTGATGAACAAGGCGCTGCAGGGGCTCTACCCGCCGGGATCGACCGTGAAGCCGATGAACGCGCTCGCGCTGCTCCACGCGGGCGTCAGCCCCAATGATCGCGTGGTGTGCTCGGGCGCGTTGCGCGTCGGCTCGGGCGTATTCCACTGCCACAAACGGCGCGGGCATGGCGCGATCGACATGCACAACGCGGTCGCGCAAAGCTGCGACATCTATTTCTACGAAATGTCGCGCCGGCTCGGCTATGATCGCTTCGCCCCCACGCTCAAGATGCTCGGGATGGGCCAGAAATTCGATCTGCCCTTCGCCAGCCAGCGCTATGGCACCGTGCCCGACAGCGCGTGGAAGCTGAAGAAATACAAGGAAGAATGGACCGTCGCCGATTCGCTCAACGCGTCGATCGGCCAGGGCTATGTGCTCGCGAACCCGATGCAGCTCGCGGTCGCCGCCGCGCGGCTCGGCTCGGGGCTCGAGGTGACGCCGCGCCTGTTCGTCGATCCCAAGGCGCCGCCGCCGCGCGCGATGGCGATCGACCCCGATCATTTCAACACCATCCATGCCGCGATGCACGCGGTGGTGAACGGCGGCGGCACGGCGGGCGCGGCGCGGCTCAACCTGCCGGGGATCGAGCTCGCCGCCAAGACCGGCACCGCGCAGGTGCGCCGTATCACTCTGGCCGAGCGCGCGCGCGGGGTGCTGAAGAACAACGCGCTGCCCTTCAAACTGCGCGACCACGCGCTGTTCATCGCCTTCGCGCCCGCCGACAAGCCGCGCTATGCGCTGGGCATGGTGCTCGAGCATAATGGTCACGTGAACCGCCTGCTCGACACCCCGCTCACCGCGCGCGACATCATGACCTGGCTGTTCGATCGCCCCCGCGCCGAGGCGAGCCTCGCCGAAGTCGAGCCGAGCTGGGGCGGCGACATCAAGACGCGCATGGCCGCCGAGGCGAGCGCCTATCGCGCCGCGCTCGCCGCGCAGGCCAATCCCGCCGCCGCCGCGACCGAACTCGACGCCGAGGCGGCGACCGAATCCGACGCGGTCGACGCCGCCTCGGCCGCGAGCAACGCGACCGCCGCCGCGCTCGGCAACAGCGCGGGCGGCGGGGTCGCGGCCGAAAGCAGCCGGGAGCAACCCGATTGAGCAGCTTTACCGCCGCCATCCCCGCGCCGATCGCCGCCCTCCCCTGGCGCATCATCTTCCTGGTGCTCGCGATCGGCGGCTTCGGGCTGCTGGTGCTTTATTCGGCCGCCGGGGGAAGTTTGCGCCCCTATGCGCTGCCGCAGGGCATCCGGCTTTGCGGCTTCATGGCGATGGCGGTGCTGATGTCGCGGGTGCGGCCCGAGCGCTGGGGGCAGCTCGCGCTGCCGCTCTATGGCGTGCTGCTGGTGCTGCTGGTGGTGGTGGAGGCGGTCGGCGCGGTGCGCGGCGGCAGCCAGCGCTGGATCGATCTGGGGCTGATCCGGCTGCAACCCTCCGAGCTCATGAAGCTCGCGATCGTGCTCGCCTGCGCCAAATTCTACGACATGCTCCCGCCCAACGAGACGCGGCGCTGGGGGGCGATTTGGCCCGCCGGGCTGCTGATCGGCATGCCGGTGCTGTTGGTGATGAAACAGCCCGATCTCGGCACCGCGTTGATGATCGCGGCGGGGGGCGTGACGGTGATGTTCCTGGCGGGCATTCCGCTGCGGCTGTTCATCGGCGGCGCCCTGGCGCTCGCGGCCGCCGTGCCGCTCGCGGTGAATTTCCTGCTGCACGATTATCAGCGCAACCGCGTGCTGACTTTCCTCGATCCCGAGAACGACCCGCTCGGCACCGGCTATCACATCACCCAGTCGAAGATCGCGATCGGCTCGGGCGGGATTTGGGGCAAGGGTTTTCTCCACGGCACCCAGAGCCATTTGCAATATCTGCCCGAAGGCCACACCGATTTCGCGCTGGCGACGATGATGGAGGAATGGGGGTTGATCGGCGGGCTGGGGCTGATCTTGGCCTTCACCTTGCTCGTACAATGGGGTTTTTCGGTCGCGACCAAGGCGCCGACGCGCTTCGCGCGGCTGACGGCGGCGGCACTTTCGGCGACGATCTTTTATTATTTCGGCATCAACATGGCGATGGTGATGGGGCTGGCGCCGGTGGTCGGCGTGCCGCTGCCGCTGATCAGCAATGGCGGCTCGGCGCAGATGACGATCCTGTTGATCCTGGGCATTTTGATGTCGATCGAGCGCGAGAACCGGCGCGCGGTGCGCTTTTGATGGCGGGGGCCGAAGGGCGCGCGCGATAGTGGCGCGCGCGGCGAGGGCTCGGGCGGCGAGGGCTCGGGCGGCGGGGGCTCGGGCGGTTGGCGTAAAAAGCGGTTGCGTAGGCGCGATTCGGCTGCTAACGGCGCACCTCCGTTCGCGGCGGCCATCCGGCCCGTCCCCGGCGATGGACGCATAGCTCAGTTGGTAGAGCAGCTGACTCTTAATCAGCGGGTCCTTGGTTCGAGCCCAAGTGCGTCCACCACCATTTTCTGCGGTTTTTCCCCTGTCTTCGTCGGACTCGGGTAGAGCGGTTGGGAGCTTAGTTGGGAGTTTCCGCCCTCCTTTCGAGCTTCCGGATCGCGAAATCCGCAAGCCCTCCGTCCCGCTTCAGATAGTGTGAATCGAGGATCGCGCCCACGTCGCGGAGCGAGTGCCCCGTGATCGTCGCGATCTCGGCTTCGCTGCATTCGGCGAGCGCCAGGCGGGTTACAGCCGTGCCGCGTAGATCGTGGAAGGTGACGCCCACCACGCCCGCTTTCGCGCACGCCTTGCGCCAGGATGCCCGGAAGCCGGACTCGGTCCAGGGCGTGCCGTTCTCCGTCGCCAGGATCGTCAGGGGGCGCGGCTTGCCTTCCGGCAGCTCCGCGAGCTTCCGCTTCGCTTCGTCCAGCGCACGCTTCAGGGGAGCGCCCACGGGTATCACGACGCGGGCTCCCGTCTTTTGCTGCTTGAGACGGATGTGGGAGCCATCATAGGCGTTCCACGTCAGCCTAAGCAGATCGCCTTGCCGCTGCCCCGTCCACAGCGCCAGCGTAAGCGCCAGGTGAAGGTGCGCGGGAGCTTTGGCGAGGAATGCCGCTTCGTCAGCGTCCGTCCACACGACTTCGGATCGCGTCGAGCGATAGAGCCGGCCCGGCCGCTCACATGGGTTGAGGGGCACTAGGCCGCGATTGAACGCCCATGCCAGGATGCGTGCGAAGACGGCGAAGCGATAGTCCGCGTTGCGGCGTGACGTGACGCCCATGCGGTCGCGCCAGGCTAGGAATTCGCCGCGCGTGCGTCGATCCTCCAACGCCTTCAGGGGGAAGTCGCCAAACTCCACCTCAATCGCTTTGATGTGCTTCTTGTAGTCCGTCCGCGTGCGCGGCGCGAGCCCGGCGAAGTCCGACGATGCCTCGAAAGCGTCCAGGATCGCGCGAAGCACGCCCTCCGGCGTCGCCTTCCGCGTCTCAACGGCCGCGTTGTAGCTGGCGTGGAATTCCGGCGTGCCGGGCTTGCCGTCCAGGCGGGGGCCGCCCTTCCAAGCATAGAAGTAGGTGACGGAGCTGCCATCGGCGAGCTTCTTCGTCACACGATTGATGCCTTTAAGCCGAACGCGCATCGCGCTTAGCCTTCCATTCGTCGAAGGGGCTCTCCACCACCGAAGTTACTTCCGCTTGGTGGATAAGTCGAATTGTGCCGTCCGGCATGATCTCCGTCCGCGCCACGTCCAAGCCCGCTGCTCGCGCGGCTTTCACCGCGCGAGTCAGATCAGCTTGCTTGAACTTGGCGGGACCGCGAGACATCAAGCTATCAGAACGAGCCGTTGAGGCGCACGTTGACGGTCGGGCTCGGATTGGCGGCGGCCGTAACCGCGACGCCGATCTTCGTATTCCCGCCCGCCGTCTTCGTGACGAGCTTGTTGGCGTTGTCCCAATACACGGTATCGCCGACGCTGATCGTGAGTGCCGACACCTTGGGAAGATCGAACACGCCCACCACGTCGAGGGCGAACGTGTCGCCGATCTCCGCGTCCACATTGGCGACGCCAAAGATGGAGCCGACAATCACGCCATCGCCGGAGCTGATCGCTGCGGCGGCCGTCACATCAAGCGTGTCGCCACGCTGCACAAAGTTTCGCATCTCAATATCCTTTCGTTCGGAAGACGACAGTGTGCGGCTTGCGAGCGCCAGAAAGCGCCGCAAGCTCGCGGTCGATTGATGCAATGGCGGCGGCCATCTCGCGGTCGCTCCCGTAGGTGACGGACTCGCCGTTCTGATCCGTGAAGGATCGAACGCCGGCCGCCCGCATCTTCACGAGCTTGTCGCGCCACGCCTGAAGGTCCGTCGCCGTAAGCATCAGATTTCAGCCTCGCCGGGGTTGCGGTAAGCGCCGCGCCAGTCGAGCGCGCCCGCGCCGAAGTCGAGCACGACGCGGAATTCCCGTCCGAGCACATCCCAACCGTCACGGCTGGCGAGCTGCGGCCCCGGAGCGCTCGACAGATAGCCATAGGCGAGCACGGGCACGCTGGCGGGGTCCGCAAAGACATACCAAGTGCCATCGGGAAGACGCGGCTCCACAAGCAGCGTGAGCTTCCCGGAGAACGGATTCACTTCGGCGAACGTCTGCGATGCCAGCTCCGCCAAGAGCTGTTCGCCCGTGGTTTCCAGGTCCGCCGACACGACCAGGAATTTCGGCGTGGCGTTGATTAGCGTCACACCGTCCAGGCCCGTTTGACGACGCATCGCGAGCCGGGCGGCCGAAAGCTCGTCCACATCCGGAGCCGCGCCCGCGCCTGCCAGGTTGCCGTGATCGACATGGAAGAGCCGCTTGCCGTCCGACATCATCGGCCCCGCGCCCGCACCGTCGAGCAAGAGGCTCGCCAGCAACTCGGCTTCCGTGTTGGCGGCGGCGACGCCGGCATTCGTCGCCCACTGTCCGAAGACGCCGAAGTCATCATTGATGATGAGCTGGCGCGACACGGACATGATCGACGCATACGTCTTCAGCTTGAAGCCCTCGCCGGACTCCAGCGTCGTGACGTGCTTGATCTCACCGGCTTCCGTCACTTCCTTCAGGTTCGGAATGCCGCCAGCGCGGAGAAACTTGCCGTCTCGGAAATTCGGAAGGTTGCTCTGCCGAGCGACGCGCTTGAGCGGCGATTCCGCTGCCCGATAGGACGCGAGCAACACGCGGTTGGCGGCATCGTTCATCAGGATTGGGAAGTCGCTTGTGGTGGCCATCGCGCGCGTGACGAGCGTGTCCACGCCCATCGCCGCCACGCCAGCTTCGCCGGAGCGCGTCAGGCAAACGCTGGCATGGCCGAGCAAGCCGAGCCCCATATACTGCCGCGCGCCCTCGCTCGGCTCCGCGCCAGTGACGCTTGCCGCGAGCGCTTCCGCCTGAAGCCCGCGCGTGACGGCAGGGTCTTCGGCGGAGCGGCCGACGGTGATAACCGGCCGGCGCGAATTCAGGTGCTCGAAAGCAGCCGCACGGGCTTCGGTCGGCGTCACGTCGCGGTCGATCAGCTCGTCCGCCTGTTCGGCCGTCATTCCGGCCGCTCGGCAGATCGTGCGGATTTCCGCCCGCGTGGTGACTTCGTTTCCGGAAGTAACTTCCGGCTGTTCGGTAATGACTTCCGGTTCCATAGGATCATTCCTTACGGTGGCGCTTGGATCAGCGCCGATTGGCACAAGTGACGCTTCGCGGAGCGTCGTCTTCGTCAAGGTTCGGACCTTCAGGCCGCTCTTCGGGTCGCGGCTTTCGGAATAGGTTTGCGGCGCGTAGCCAATGGAGACATTGCGCACGTCGCCGCGCTCAATTGCCGCCCATGCTTCGCCATTCGAGACGAACGCCGTTCCCAACATGCGCCCTTCTTCGAAGCGGATGTTGCGGACTTGTCCGAGCACGTCGCGGAACGAGCCGTTCCGGTGGCCGTCGATCAGCGGGACGTAATCGGGAATCTCCCAATGCGTCGGATCAGGCGACAGGCGCTCGATGCCGTAGGAGCGGCGCACATCGGCGAAGGCGGACAGCACCACTTCAACGGAGCGCTGTTCCGCGTTCGCGGTGGACGGCTGCACCGTCATGCGGCGAGTAAGCAGCTCAACCATGCGCCGCCGCCTTCCGCCCGCGATACGGACGATCACGCCAGTAGCGCTTCGCGTCCGTCTCTTCGACCTTGGTGGCGATCTCGCCACCCTCGCGGAGCAAGGGCGCAAGGGGGCCTTCAAACAGGCTGCAAACGAGCGTCCGCTTGGAAGTTACTTCCTCGATATGGACGCGATAGATTGGGGGACTCTCATGCATCGTTCGTCTCCGTGAAATTGAGCCCCAGGGCAGCTTCGCGGATTCGGTCCTCCGAGATTTCTTGATCCAGGCGCGCCACGTCCCATCCCAACTCCGCGACCGCGCGGCGGCGAGACGTGAGCCCGAGCTTCAGCATTTCAGCCGTGGCAGCGGCATCCTTTTGCGGGTCAATCCAAGGCCGCGCTGGCGGGATGAATTCGCACGCCATCGCCGCGTCTAGGTTGTCGATCTCCCCGGCGAGATACTGGCGCGTGACGAATGCTTCCCAGGCCGGCTTCAGGAATTGCGGCACGACGATGCCGAATTGCTGCGCTTCCGTGCGCGCGTTGAACTCGACCATGCCCGCCCGCAAAGACGAGTAATTCGCATCGGAGAGATTGTTGGACAGCAAGTGCGTCGGCACGCCGAGTCCACTCGCCAGGCGGTGAAGCTGGTGGCGTAGGAATTCCGCGCTTTGCTGCGCCTGTTGCGGCGTCGCGAATGTGACGCGCCAGCCGCTCGGCAGCACCTTCAGCGTGCCGGGCTCCAACCCCGACTCCAGCACGTTGCCGCTCGACTTGCCATCGAACGGGAAGTCGCCTCCCGCCTGATTCTCGTCCGTAGCGATGCCGGCAAACATGGCCGCAACCTTCACGCCGGTTGCGAGCGCGTGCTCCGTCTCGCCGAGCGTGTCGGCGGCAACGAGCACGGACGCGCCCCACGGCACGCCGCGAACCTGTCCAGGGAAGTCCTGCCGATAGACGCGCATGTAGCGCGGCTTTTCTATGCGCTCCGGCACCGTCGCGCCGTCCAAGCGAACATGGATCGCGACTTCGCGGCCGTCCTGATACTCAACGCCTTCCCGGATCACGCGGCGATTGCCCGGATCAGCGGAGAATGCGGAGTCGATCACGTCGCGGGGGAGCTGGTGAAGCGTGCCGTCCGGCTGAATGGCGACAAGCCCTTCCCCGCTCACCACCATGTCACGCATGACGGCGACGGTTAGCCCGTCGAAACTGCCGCCGCCCCACACGGCATTCGTGGCGTAGCTCGTCCAGGCGGGGAGCAAGCCGGCGTCTTTCGGCGCGAGCCCCCATCCGGAGCCGGCAAGCGCCGTGGCGAGCGCATCGCACCCGTTCCGGTAATAACCGTCGTTCCGATATGCATGGCGCGAGCGCTCAATCACGCTTGCCGGGACGGTGCCGGTGTTGTTCCAGTCGAGCCAACGCGGATCGCCGTCGCGCCAGCGGGCGGGCGCACTACCAGCGGCGTCGTAGCCCGCACTCCGCTTCACCAGGCGCACGAGGCCAGACAGGAATCCGGAGCGGGCGGCCATCTCACCGGCCCTTCGTCGAAGGCGGCGGCGGCATGTCGAGCGGTTCGGACGCTAGCCTGTCGAGTGCGCCGATCAGCGGCCGGAGCACATCGTGAGCCGGAATGACGATGCGGCCAAGTGAGCGCTCACCGGGCACAACATCGGCGTCCGCGATGATCTCGGCAGCAAGCGGCGAAACATCATCGCTGTCGTCGCGGCTGAACCGTCCGATCACGTAACGGACGCCCGATGAAGAGCCTTTTAGCTCAAGGTGGAAATACCATTCCTCGCCCCGACGAATGCCGGCAACGGCGGCCTCAATTCCCCGCTCGCTATAAATCGCATGTTCCGTTTCCCGCACGGGAACGGGTTGATTCATAGCCGCGTCCGCCTTGCGCAGTGTGCTCACGTCAAAGCCCATGTCGGCGAGCGTGGCGAACAGACACGCCTTGCAAACGGCGGCGTCGTCAAAGCGGGCGGGTTCACTGTCCGAGCCATCCAGATCGGCCGGCACAAGCAAGCTCTTCGCGTGCCAATTCCGAACCGCTCGATGAGCTTGCGGCCATTCATTGCGCGGAAGCTGACGAGCATCCGCGATGAGATTGGTCATCTCGGTCAGAGTGTGTGTCGGCATGAAACCCTCCATATGGACTATGGAATAGTCGAGTCTACACGTCGTGTCAACATGGCGTGTTGACTGCTCGGCGCGGGGCTGCTATTGCCGGCGTCGCCGTCTCGCTCCCTATGCGCGTGGGCGGTTCTTCGTCGGGGGTTCGGCCGGGTTGGTGTTGCCATTCTCACCAGCCCGGCCGGCTTCGTTTCCGCTTTGAGCCTTGGCAATCTGTTCCCGGTGCGTTCTATTTAGCACATGAACCGAATCACCGCCGCGGAAGTAACTTCTGCAATCCTCGCCGCACCTGCCTGGGCGCGGGTCGGTATCACCATGCCTGATGAGCGGATGCGTGAGCGCGCCGCGAGCGAGTTGGCGCACGCGATCCTCGTAGCGCTTGGCGAAGCTTCGCCTGCGCCGACCGCCGACCAGTTTGCCCTCGGTCTCTAAGAAGTAACTTCGCAAACCCGTGCGCTCGTCCTATGAAGAAGACGGGAGGGCTAAGTAGCAATGGGCACGCGCGTTAATCTGGATGCAATGATCCAACGGGCCGACTTCGCGACCGAAGACGGCGAATATACGATGGACCTCTTCCAGAATTTCAACATGTCGAACCTTGATACAGGCTCGCCCGTTAGGAGCCTGTTGCGCAAACCCGACTTCCAGCGTGAGACAAACCATTGGACGCCAGCGCAAGTAACCACCTTCATCGCAAGTTTTCTCGACAATGAGCTGATCCCATCGCTCATTCTTTGGAAGTCATCATCTTTCATTTTCGTGATTGACGGAGGCCACCGACTAAGTGCCCTGCGAGCGTGGATCGAAGATGACTACGGTGATGGCTCCATTTCGCAGGCCTTTTACGGCGGTGAAATCTCAGACGATCAAAAGCGCCTAGCACGACGCACGCGGCAGATGGTCGAGTCCCGTGTGGGCCGTTTCTCCAAGCTCAAGAGCATGGTCGGCTCTGCGAACTCCGGGTCGGAAGTCGATCTAAAGCGCGCTCATCTGCTATTCACGCGGGGCCTCAACTTGCAATGGGTGCAGGGAACTGCATCAGTTGCGGAAACATCATTCTTCAAAATTAACTCGCAAGGCACCCCCCTTGATGACACTGAAGAGCTTCTTCTTCGGAACCGGAAGAAGCCTATCGCCATTGGCGCGCGCGCGATCCTCCGCGCGGGTGGCGGCCATAAATACTGGTCCGCCTTCTCTGCCGAAGCTCAGGACGCTATTGAGGCGGCAGCAAAGCAGCTCTTCGAGGTGCTGTTCGATCCAGAGGTTTTCCAGCCAATTAAGACCCTCGACCTTCCGCTTGGCGGATCGGTCTCGCCGTTGGACGCGCTATCGTTGCTAATCGAGTTTTTGAGCATTGCTGACTCAACTCAGACCTTAACTAAAGGGATCGCCGGTTATGACGACGACCCCGACGGTTCCTCCACCGTCTCTGTTCTGCAAAGCGCTCTCAGCGTCGCAAAGCGGTTTACCGGAAATTCGAATGGGAGCCTAGGGCTTCACCCGGCCGTCTACTTTCACAACGAACGTGGAAAGCATAGCCGCTTTCTTTTTCTCGGCATGGTTCTACTAATATCTCGTAAGATGAAAGATAACGATAGTTCATTTTTTGCTAAATTCACCAAGGCTCGTGCACTGCTTGAGAAGTTCTTAATTGACAATAAGTCTCTTATCGGAATTCTCCTCCAGAATATGAGCAAACAGACGCGCGTCAGCAAGATGCGTGATCTTTATATGTTTTTAATCGAAAAATTTTCTGCAGAAGAGGTCGTGACGGTTGAACAAGCTATAGAGCATTTGGGCGCACGTGGCCGCATTCTTGATATTACGACAGCGGTTAACAACACCCAATTTTCAGATGAAACGAAGTCTGCGCTGTTTGTTAGGCGGGCACTTAGTTCAGCTATTAAGTGTAGCATTTGCCAAGGCTTACTTGATCCGGCGAAGTTTGTTTCATATGATCACAAAACGCCTGTCCGAGAAGGTGGAACAGGCGATGTTACAAATGGCGATCTTGTTCATCCCTACTGCAACCAATCCGTGAAGTGCTAGCGGCGCTCCATCCACGCTGAACGGATCACGGCTGGTGGTCCGGCCGGCACGGCCCCTACACTCGCCAGCTCTTCCGCTCGACGATCTAGGTTCGTCGGAACGATACTGCGCGCCGCTAACGCATAGATCGTCGAGTCCAGACACTCCGCTCGCTTGCCCGGCACCAGCTCCCACTGGCGGACAGGCACGCCCCTACGATACCGCACCACGCAGCGTTCGCTCACCAGCTCTTCAAAGTATCGCGGCTCTAGCTGATCGCTGAAGCGGACGGAGCGCCCTCGCGCCAGCCGGGCCGTTAGCTGTGACTTCAGTCCGTCCACGCCAACGATAAAGAGCGGAATGCCTTTAGCGGACGAGCGCGAGATGATCGGCCGATTGCCGGCCGCGCCCTTGATCGCCACCACGCGGCGGCCGAACCGGGCGCGAGTGAAGGCTTGCACGCGATCCATCATCTCGCCGTCGCCAGCGTCAACGGCCGCCGCGTCAACGCGGAGCACGCCGCCGTTCGGGTGCGGCCATTGACCCTTCAGCACTTCGTCTAGCTCCGCCCACACGCCATCTTCGTTCGACGGCCCCCAAATGACGGTGTTGCCGAGCACGAAGGTTTCGTCGCGGCCGTGTCCTAGGAAGACGATTTCCAGCCGGTCGCGCTGCACGTCCACGCCAATAGTGAGGATCAACACTTCGGCGGGGATTGCCTCAAGGCTGAAGGGCTCGACGCGGCCGGCAAGCTCGCTCTCGTCCAGCTCTTCGGCGTCTTCCTTCCAACCTTCCGCCAGGATCGTGTTGACGAAGGTTTGCAGGGTATCAGGCGAGCGCTTCGCCACCACGAATTCAGCGGCGAGCTTCGCCCACGATGCGTTCGCGTGCGGGCTCGAAAGGGCATTGATCCGAAAGCCGGCGTGCGAAGTTACTTCCGGCCGTGTCGCGCGCCAGCGCCCATCTTCCACCATGCCAGCTTTGAACCGCTCCGCGATCAGCTCGGCGCAATGCGGGCAGCGGAAGGCGGCCGTTTCCGGCTTGTCCGTCTCCCATTCGATGTGTCGCCAGGCAACTTCGGTGAATTCGCCGCATTCGGGGCATGGCAGCTCGAAGACGCGCTGATCCGACACAGCATAGGCGCGAAGGACGTGCGAAGTTGCCTCAAATGTCGGCGTGCTCCCCATGATGATCTTGCGATTGCCGAATGACAGCGTGCGACGCTCCGCCAGCGTGATCGGGGAGCCTTCCGCTGTAGCTTCCATCGCATCCGCTTCGTCGATCAGTAGCACGCGGACATTGTGGCGACGGAGATTGCGGGGCGAGCGGGCAGCAACGATCTTGAGCGATCCGCCATGGAAGCGCCGGCTTAGCAACGTGTTCCGGCCCCCTTCCATCTCCGCCTTCAGCAAGCCGGCAAGCGTCGGCGATGCGCCGAAGATCGGATCAAGGTCCGACACGACATAATCGCGGCAGTCGGACTCGGTCGGCAGCAACAGCAGAATGG
Source organism: Proteobacteria bacterium SG_bin5 (assembly GCA_002083475.1). Classification (GTDB taxonomy): domain Bacteria; phylum Pseudomonadota; class Alphaproteobacteria; order Sphingomonadales; family Sphingomonadaceae; genus Sphingomonas. The sequence goes on along the minus strand of LWDI01000021.1, from coordinate 4,826 downwards.
GGCTCGGCTCATTGGCGACGAAGCTGCCTACCGTTGCGGTTAGCAGCGTCGAAAGCCCTACGCGGACAGATTTGACGAGCGACACGCGCTCAATGGCCGGATCGCTGATCGCGTCGGCAATATCGCGCTGGAACGGCCATAACCGCACTTCGCCGGGCAGCGCGGACACGTCTTCCGGCAAGCGGATGTTGGACTCGATCCATCGGGACAGCGCCAGGCGCGGCGGCGGCCGCAGCGCACGAAGCGAGCGCGTGCGGACGCTCCACACGGAATCGTCAAAGTGGATCATCGGAAAGCTCCGTCAGCGCGTCGCGTAGCTCGCGGTCGATTGTCGCTACATCATGTGGGGTGAGATGCCCGAGACGTTGCTGAAGCCGGCTCGGCAGCGCGAGCACGCGGGCTCGGATCGTGCGGAGCACATCGCTCCACATCGCCTCTACCTGCCCGGCTGGCAGCATCTCGCCACGAGCGGCGGCGTTCTTCAGCTCAAGCGCATCCGCACGGGCTCGCGTCTCGCGTTCGCGTTGGATCGCCAGGCCGGAGCCGGCTTTGACGTGATCGCGGCCGGCCGCCTCTTCGCGGAGATGCGCGCAGTAGCGACGGATGCTCGACGCGAGCGGATAGGCACCACGCTTCGCCCGGATCAGCACGCCCCGCGAGACGAGCGTCTTCAGGTTTCGCGAATTGACGCCTAGCACGCCCGCCAGCTCGTCCAGGGTGACGGCTTCATCTTCAACCATGACGGTTGCTCCCGCGAGCTGCCCTCGGTGATGGCGCTCCAATTTAACTGTGCAGCTTCACGAATCGGGGCTCCGCGCCCCCGCACGCCACCCGCCATAGGAAGGACCCGCTCGCAACCATGACGGTTGAAGGCATATCGGGCGCATCGCTAGGCGGGACAGCGGGACAACCCTTAAAGGGGGTTGTCCCGGTCCGTCCCGGCACGACTGCGGCTTGTGGGGCGGGACGAGTCCCGGACAGTCCCGGCTTGTCCCGCCTGTCCCGGCAAGCGTGATGGTTAGTCATCGTCTTCCTCCGAAGTGACTTCCGACGACACATCGCCGTCGCGGAATGCGATCAGTCGCTTTTCAAAGAGCGCCGTGCGGACGCGGTTGAACACGCGCTTGCGGCTGTCCCTGTCTTCCGATTGAGAGACGCGCCGCCCTTCAAGGCACGCATCGCGCCACGCCTCTTCACTGACGCGCCCGTCCGCCTCCAAGTCCGACAGGATCGACAGGGCTTCGCGTTGCGCGGCGGACACGCGGACAGGCCGCACGGCGTCCAAGCCCGTCAGCTCTTCAACCAATGGCGCGGTGATCGGATCGCCGTCTTCGTCCGTGCCAAGCGTTTCCGTGCTGATCCGGAAGGCAATGTCACGATCAGGCGAGCCGTTGCGGTTCTTAGTCAGCTTGCCGCGAATGATTCCGTCTTCGTCACGCTTGACGTGAAGCGCCATGTCGAGCGCACCGTTGAAGACGCTATGGCCGCGCGGCGTCGATCCTTCGGCCTTCGTGTCGTGGTGGACCAGCACCACCGCCGCCCCATGCTCCGCGAGCTGGCGCGCCACCGTGACGACCCGCACCATGCTTGCCGCGTCATTCTCTTCCAAGCCGGGGAACGCCATCGCCAGCGTGTCGATGATGATAAGGACCGGGCGCTGATCCGCCACAGCCTTCAGCAATGCGTCCAGGTCCGCCGAGTCTTCGTCGAACAAGTCCGACACGCCGCCCACGACCCGGAAGTCCGGAGCGTCGCCATGCCGGAGCATCAATGCTCGGACGCGCTGGCGAAGCCCCGTGGCGTCTTCAGCGGCAACATAGAACACGACGCCGGGCTTCGTCCGCATTCCGAACGCCGTGTCGCCGAGCGCCACCATATAGCCCGTGTGCGGCGAGAGAGTGGACTTGCCCGCGCCGGGCGCTCCAAAGATTGAGGCGATGTCGCCGGGCGCGAGCAAGCCCTTCACGACATAGCCGCGCGACGGCATCTCCGCGCATTCTGACGGCGTGTGGAACGTCAGATCGCCGAACGTCTTCGGGCGATATTGCCTCGCCAGCCGATGTACGGTGGCGATGGTGACAGCCTTCCCGACGAACGATCCGAACGACTCCCACACGCGCCGCTGATCGTCGGCGTCGTGCTTGTCGCTCGACTGCGACCATTCATCCCACAGCGCAAAGCCGTCTTCGTCGCCGTCGAATTCATGGTGGAGCGCCTGTCCGACGCGAAGCCATATCTCGCGTTCGTCGGACGGGATTAGCGCCAGGTCGCGCGTGATGCGCTCCACGTCCGGCGCTCGCACCATATCGTCGTCATCGTCCGGCTCGACGGCTTCCGCGCCCCACGGCTCGCCGTGCTTGTCGAGCGCGCCCGCGTCCAGATCGTCGGCAAGGTCGATCGCACGCCCGTCGACAAGCTCGACGGCGGGCGCGGGCTGTCCGTCAACGCGGCCATAGTAGTAGGTTTGCGAGAGGGTGAAGGATTCCGGCGACAGCGCGCCGTCCAGAACGCCCATAAGCCGCGCCATGAGCTGATCGCGCTCGGCTGGCGGCAAAGCCCGCGACGTAGGGCATAGGATGCGCCAGCGCGGAGCGTCGGGGCGATGCGACGGACTGGTATAGAAGAGCCCGGCAATGCCCGCTTTCCGGAGCCGCTTGGCGGCACTGGCGACGGACAGCCGCTCGCCGTCATAGTCGCCCTCGATTCCTTCAATGGCGAGCAAATTGGCGTTGTGCCGGAGCGCGCCCTTCGGCGTGCGCTGATCGCCGAACGTCGCCAGCTTCAGCAATCGCAGCTCGGCTTTGCTGGCGGCCGCCCGTCCCGGAATCAGGCGTGCCAGCTCGCGCAGGGTCCGCTTGGTATCGGTTTTCGACTTCGCCCGCGCATCGGGGAAAATCGTGATCGCGAGCGGCCGATCTAGCGGATTTTCGGTTGGATTTTCGGGCGTAACCCTTTGATACTTCACGGTGCCAATTTCCCTCGGTTGGGAAAAAAGCGCAGCAAAATCAAAGGTCCGCTATGGACTCTTAATCAGCGGGTCCTTGGTTCGAGCCCAAGTGCGTCCACCACTTTTTCTATGATATAGAATACGTTACACTCAAAATGACAAAATCTGAGATCGCTCCCATTTTCATGCCAGCACTATACTAGCTGACGCAGGTTTTATGGTTCGCGATCCGCTTGCTCCCCCGAACCAGCGCGAAATCTGCCCGCCTGACTGGTTGCAACTCGAAGACAGGGGCACGCTAACGTCGCACTCTTTCCAAAATCGATCGCGTTCCCGGGACACTTTTCAGTTCGGCACCCACGGCCTATCGCATTTGAGGCAACGCATGCCTGCCCGTCCGCCACCCCTCCTGAGCATTTTCGTGTGGCATTCAGCACATGGTATGGCGCCACAGTGCGAACATTTCTGATACATGTAGCTGATTCGGTGCAGGTGGCATGTGTTACACAAAAACATGTTCGAGAGCTCGGCGAGCTGCCCCAACGTGTTTTTCACTATCTGGTTGAAAATCCAATCTCCTGCCATTGATCCGGGCTCCTACTCAAAAACTGGCTGTCCTTGTAGGATTGGAGAGAATCAACTGTAGCACAAGGCAGCTCGATCACGCGCATCCAAACCGTTTCCATATGCGATCGCGGGTCAACTGGACCGGCTGAGCCGCGCGATTTTTGCGTAGCGCCTGCTACGCGCGCGTGCTACGTAGCGCCTGCTACAAGGAGCCACGCCATGACCAGCCTCGCCGCCCATGCCACCAACACCAGCGGCACCGGCCGCTTGATCCTCTCGGGCGCCGTGCTTTGGGCGCTGGGGGTCGCGCTCTTGCGCTTCGCGGCGAGCAGCGGCTGGCTCGACGCGCCGCTGCCGCTCGCCGGCTTTTACGCGCTCACGATCGGCTTCACCTGGCCACTGATCCCGCTCGTCACGCGCTTCGCCGGGCTGCCGCGCGCCGCCGCCGTCGAGGCCACCGCGCTCGTCTGCGCGACGGCGGTCACGCTCGATGGGCTGGTGATCGGCTTCGCGCCCTGGATTTACGCGAGCGACCTCGCGCGCGCCAAGGCAGTCGCGGGCTGTTTGCTCTGGGCGATCGGGGTCGCGCTGGTCCTGGGGTTCGCGCGGCGGCGGGCTTAGAGCATCGCCCGCGCGACGACGTCGTCGAGCCCGATCGCGCGCAGCACCGCCGCGCCCTCGATCTGCTGGAACAGCCGCGCGGCGACCGTGCCCCGCTCGGGCTCGGGCAGATCGAGCCGCGCCGCGATCCAGCCGAGCAAGTCGCGCCCGATCGCCCCCGCCGCCGCCCGGCACCCCGCGTCGCCGCGCGCGGCGAGCGCCGCCATTTCGAGCCACAGGCTCATGAAGGGCGCGAAGGCGGGCGCCGCGACGAGATCGGGGAGCAAAGCGAGCAGCGCGGCGGGCGGCCCGGGCGTGGCGGGCGCCAAACCATCGAGCATCGGTGCGAACCGCTCGGCGATGCGCGCGAGCACGGCGGCGATCAGCGTCGCCTTGTCGGGGAAATAATAAAGCAGCATCCGATCGCTGGTGCCGACCGCGCGCGCGAGCGGGCGCAGGCTCGCGCCGCCTAGCCCCTCGGCGAGGACATGATCGGCGAGCCGATCGAGCAGCAGCGCGCGCTTATCCTCGGCGTTCATTGCCCGACGCTAAGCATTTGACGCGGCGCGAGGCAACCGCGAGCGTGCTCTGGCGACCGCGCATCACCCCAGCGGCAGCGCGAGCAAGCTGCCGCCGACCCCGGCGAACAGCCCCGGCTCGGTGCCCGTCATCCAAACTTGCCCGCGCCCCTCCAGCCGCTCGAACAGCGCGG
>LWDI01000020.1 GCA_002083475.1 Proteobacteria bacterium SG_bin5 | reverse complement strand
GCGCCCGCGGCGATCGACGCGGATCGCCTGCCGCCCGCGCTCGGCGCGAGCGAGCCCGAACCCGCGCCCAAACCCCGCCGCCGCTGCACCCGCGCCGCCGAACCCGAGGCGACCCCCGCCGATTGAGCGGCGCGCGCGGGCGCCAATTCTCGAACCTAATCGCAGAATAGCACCCCGGCCTCGGGCCGGGGCCTCCAGGTATCGCGCCCCTAGAGCGATTTCCAGGCAGGTGGAATCACCTGCCGACTCGGAAATCGCGGTAAATGAAAGATCTAGAGCGGCGATCCGATGCAATCGGATCGGAAACCGCTCTAGCGCCGGTCGACGTCCTCGTCATGCCCGGTGCCCGAGCTCATGAACACCAGCCCCATCAGCGCCGCGGTGAGCATCGCGGTGCCGCCGAAGCCGCCGATCGCGGCGAGCACCGTCACCCAGTGCAGCGGGCCGAACATCAGATCGAGCGCGGCGAGCGCCGCCAGCACCACCAGCAAGGTGAACAGCGCCATCCAGCGGAGCAAGCGCCGGTAACGGCGCCAGGCGTGCGCGCGCGCGGCGGGATCGTCGAGTCCATCGGCCATTGCTTCCCCTTGGCGGGCAAAGCTAAAATCCTCAAGCCAGTTGCGACTCGGGAGGCAAGGCCCCGGGCGATGAGGAGAGGCTATGACGATCGCGGCGATCCTGGCCCGCAAGGGCCATGAAGTGGTCGGGCTCGATCCCGACCAAAGCGTGCTCTCGGCCGCCGAACTGCTCGCCGACAAGCGCATCGGCGCGGCGCCGGTGCTCGAAGGCGGGCGGGTGATCGGCATTTTCTCCGAACGCGACGTGATCCACTGCGTGAAGGCGCAGGGCGCGGCGGGGCTCGAGGGGCCGGTGCGCGCGGCGATGACGGCGCCCGCGATCACCGTGGGGCCGGGCGATTCGGTGCTCGGCGCGCTCTCGCTGATGACGCGGCGGCGCATCCGCCATTTGCCGGTGTGCGATGATGGCGCGCTGATCGGCTTCGTTTCGATCGGCGATCTCGTCAAATATCGCATCGATCGGATCGAGGCCGATGCGGCGGCGATGCGCGATTATATTCAGAACGCCTGAGCTTCAGAACGCCTGCAGCACGATCCGGCGCGCGGGGCCGAGCGGCAACGCCTGCGCCAAATCGCGCAGCAGCGGCCGCGCGAAGGCGCGCAGCCAGGCCGCGTAAAGCACCCCGCCGACCAAAACGAGCACCGCGAGCGCGGCGGGCGCCGGGAGCGGCGGCAGCGCGCGCGCGACGAGCGCGACGCCGAGCCCCATCGCGATCGCCCCCGACAGCGGCGCGCGAATCGCCGCCCAGAGCGCGCTCGGCGCGACCGCGAGCACCGGCAAGGTCCGCTTGAGGCTGATCGCCACGTACAGCGGATAAGCGACCAGCCACGAGCCCGCGAGCCCGATCACTCCCCACCCGACCCCGATGAGATAGGCGCTCACCAGCAGCACCGCGCCGGTCGCGCCGTTGCGCAGGCTGAGCCCCGGGCGCCCGATCGCGTCGCACGCCGGGGCGAGCAGCGTCTGGAGCGTCAGCAGCGGCATCGCGAAGGCGAGCAACCGCACCACCGGCACCGCTTCGGCCCAGCGCGGCCCGAGCATCGTCAGCACCAGCGGCTCGGCGGTCGCGGCGATGCCGGCGTAAAAGGGGAGCGCCGCCGCCATCACGATGCTCACCCCGCGCAGAAACGCCGCCCCCACCGCGCCCGCGTCGCGATCGAGCCGCGCATAAGCCGCGAAGGCGACTTCGTTGAGCGGGGGGATGATCTTCGAGACGAAGATCTGCGTCAGGAACAGGCTGGTCGTGTAAATACCCAACAGGTGCGGATCGAATTGGCGCCCGGCGATGAAGACATCGGCCTGGCTCTCGGCGAACCAGCAGAGCTGGCCGAGCGCCATCAGCGCGCCATAGCGAATCAGCCCGCCCGCGCCGCGAAAATCGAAGCTCGGCCACATCCAGGCGCGGGCGGCGTGCATCAGCACCGCCGCGCGCACCGCGAACAACATGATCGGCGCGATCACCAAGGTCCACACCCCCAACCCCGCGAAGGCGCCCGCGAGCGCCGCGACCGCGCCGGCGAGCGCGCCCGCGACATTGCCGCGCGCCTGCAGCCGATAATCCATCGCCCGCGAGAGCAGCGCGAAGGGCAGCGCGATCAGCGGGGTGGTGAGGTAAAGCAGGCACTGAACGTAAAGCATCTGCGCGACGATCGGCTGGCGGTAATAAGCCGCCGCCCAGGGCGCGAGCAGCGCCTGAGCGAGCGCGAGCGCGGCATTCACCAGCAGCAACAGGCCGAACAACTGGCGAATCTGCCGCCGACTCACGTCCTTGGCGCGAATCAGGCCGCTCGCCAGGCCATAGCCGTTGAGCATGTTGAGCAGGCCGAGCACCACCTGCGTCATCGCAAACAGCCCGTAATCGGCCGGGGTGAGGATGCGAATCACCAGGAACGTGGCCGCCCATTGCACGAGCTGGACGAGAATCTGGCTGCCCGAGCGCCAAAGCACCGCGCGGCGAATCTGATTCCCGAGCGATTCCGACTCGATTCGTGGGGATTCGGGGGGCGCGTCCATCCCGTCAGTCTCTGCCATGCGACGCTTTATGCCCGGTAAACCCTAGGATTTCCGCGGGTTTGAGGGGCACCGTCAAAAATTTGAAAAAAAGCCGTTGACGCCTCCGAGACCCTCCCATATATGCCGCTCCACCGCAGCGATGCACCGCCTGGTGCTTCACGAAGCGGTCACCGAAAAACAGGCGCTAGCCCGCCCCGATAAAAAAGGGGAGAGGGAAAGCGTCGGTCTTTTGCGCTCTTTGACATTGTTGGTTTAGATGAAGGGACATGTGGGCGGCGGCCCCGGGTCCGGTAACCTCAGGGTGCCGGGTGCTCGGTAAAACCAAGCCGTTCCTATATGTCCTTACACGTTTCCATACGTGAAGATTTGTGCAGGAACGGCTCCCTGAGATGAGCTGTGCTGGCGGGGTTATTTCACTCCGCGAGCATGGGACATCAACTTGAGAGTTTGATCCTGGCTCAGAACGAACGCTGGCGGCATGCCTAACACATGCAAGTCGAACGATGGCTTCGGCCATAGTGGCGCACGGGTGCGTAACGCGTGGGAATCTGCCTTTCGGTGCGGAATAACTCAGGGAAACTTGAGCTAATACCGCATAATGTCTTCGGACCAAAGATTTATCGCCGAAAGATGAGCCCGCGTAGGATTAGCTAGTTGGTGGGGTAAAGGCCTACCAAGGCGACGATCCTTAGCTGGTCTGAGAGGA
>LWDI01000019.1 GCA_002083475.1 Proteobacteria bacterium SG_bin5 | reverse complement strand
GGCGGCGGCGGCGGCGGCGGCGGCGGCGGCGGCGCGCATATCCTTTGCTGGAATATTGCGCGCAGCAAAGGATATGCCCAACGCGCGAAATGTAAATTTTTGAGCACGTGATCCACTCACCAGCGGCAGCACGCGCAACGCGCTGCGGCACGCCAAAATCTGCGCCCAGCTTGGCGGCTTATCCTGCAGCCACCGCTGAAATGACTCGCGATCTTCGATGTTCGCCATGTCCCATATCGTCGATCATCGACAATCATAACGCAAGCGACCCGCCCCGACTTACACCGAATAAACCACCCACCCCCCTGTCACACGCCTGTCCCCAAACCCCGCCATAGCCCCGCCCATGCGCTTCTCCACCCGCCTCCTCGCCGCGTTGCTCGCCGCAGGCTTGCAGGCGTGCGTCACCCAACCCGCCAAGGCGCCGCAAGTCGCGCGGGTCGCCCCGCAAGAAAAACGCGCGCCCGTCGTCATCCTCGTCTCGATCGATGGGTTTCGCGCGGACTATCTCCAGCGCGGCGTCACCCCCAATCTCAACCAACTCGCCGAGGCCGGGATCAGCGCGGCGATGCGGCCGAGCTTCCCCAGCATCACCTTTCCCAATCATTATACGCTCGTCACCGGGCTGCGGCCCGATCGCAACGGGATCGTCGGCAATCGCATGGAAGACCCCGCGCGTCCCGGCGAAGTCTTCACCATGCAAAGCGACCAGCCCTATTGGTGGAGCCAGGCCGAGCCGATCTGGGTGACCGCCGAAAAGGCCGGCATCCGCACCGCGACGATGTTCTGGCCCGGCAGCAACGTCGATCTGGGCGGCGTGCGCCCGCGCGACTGGGCGCAGTTCGCCGGCGCGATCAGCGATCGCCAGCGGGTGGACGGCATCATCGATTGGCTCCGCCGCCCCGCCGAAACGCGGCCGCGCTTCCTCACGCTCTATTTCGATCTGGTCGATCACGCGGGGCATGAGTTCGGCCCCGACGGCGCCAAGACGACCGCGGCGGTGGCCGAAGTCGATGCGGCGATCGGGCGGCTGCGCGTCGAGCTCGTGCGGCTCGGCCAGCCCGCGACCTTGGTGATCGTCGCCGATCACGGCATGGCGGCGACCAGCCCCGATCGGGTGATCAAGCTCTATGGGGCGGTCGACCCCAAGCTCTACCGCGCGATCACGGCCGGGCCTTATGCCGGGCTCGAGCCGCAACCGGGGCAGGAGGCCGCGCTCGGCGCCGCGCTCGCCCGGCCGGTCGCGCATATGCAGTGCTGGCCGAAGGGGGCGATCCCACCCGCGCTTCACTATGGCGCCAACCCCCGTGTGCCGCGCTTCGTCTGCCTCGCCGAGCCGGGCTGGCTGATCCTCGACAAGCCCCCCGAGCCGACGCGGCCGCTGCGCGCGGGCGGGGCGCATGGCTATGATCCGTCGGCGCCCGAGATGGCGGCGCTGTTCATCGCGAGCGGCCCCGGCATCAAGCCGCTCGGCCGGCTGGCGAGCTTCGACAATGTGAGCGTCGCGCCGTTGCTGCGCGATCTGCTCGGCTTGCCGCCGGCAAAGCTCGACGGCGACGACGCGCCCTTCCGCGCGGCGTTGGTGCGTTAGACATTAGTCCCCAATTGCTCCCATGGCCGAGGATGGGCCGCGCCGGCCCTATTCGTCGGGCCGAAGCTGTGGCAGAGCTTGATCTCGGTCAACCCGGCGTTCCCGTGGATGCCCGTCGCACCTGGCATCATCAAGGGAAGGGCTGATGATCTATTTCGAGGATTTGGCGGTCGGCCAGACGGCGCGCTTCGGCAATTATCACGTCACGCGCGAAGAAGTGATCGCTTTCGCCGAACGTTATGATCCCCAGCCTTTTCATCTCTCCGACGAGGCGGCGGCGGCGACGCATTTCGGGCGGCTGGCGGCGAGCGGTTGGCATAGCTGCGCGATGACGATGGCGATGATCGTCGAGAATTTGCGCACCAGCCGCCAGGCCGGGCTCGGCTCGCCGGGGGTGGACGAGTTGCGCTGGCTCAAGCCGGTTTACCCCGGCGACACGCTCAGCTGCGAAACCGAGATCATCGAGACGCGCCGCTCGCGCAGCCGCCCCGAGATGGGCAGCTATCGCAGCCGGATGATCGTGCGCAACCAGCATGGCGAGCCGGTGCTGAGCTTCGTCTCGATCGCGCTCATCGCGACGCGGCCGGCGGGCGCGGCAGGCGCCTAGCGCGGTTTCCGATCCGATTGCATCGGATCGCCGCTCTAGATCTTTGATTTACCGCGATTTCCGAGTCGGCAGCTGCTCCCCCCCGCCTGGCAATCGCTCTAGCGCCGATAGCCGCGCGGCACGTGGCGGAAGCCGCGCCACTCGTCGCGAAACGCGCCGCCGCGCCAGCCGCGCTGGCGATCGAGCCAATAGCGTTGCTCACCATAGGTCCAGCGGCGCGGCGCGCGATAGCGATCATAAACATAGACGCCGGTGCCGGGGTAATAATAGTTGCCGTACCAGCCCCAATAGGGCCGGCCATAAGCCCCATCATAATAGCTGTAATAGCCGGGACGATCATAATAATCGTCGGCGCATGCCGCCGTCAGGCCAGCGAGCGCCAGCGCCGCGCCGAGCGCCACGCGCTTGTCGAGCCGATAAGCCATCGCATCATCTCCTCACCCACGGTCAACCCGGCGAGCGGCCGGGGCGTTCCGTGCGCGGCGATCATGGTAGAGCGAAGCTTAATGGCCCTCGAACGCGAGCAGCGCGTGCGCGCTAACGCCATCGCCGCGCAGCAGGTCGGCGCCGCCCAAATCGGGCAGATCGACGACGAACAGCGCTTGGTCGACCGTGGCGCCCGCCTTGCGGAGCAAGCGGATCGCCGCGCGCGCGGTGCCGCCGGTCGCGATCAGATCGTCGATCAGCACCACGCGCTGCCCCGGCACCAGCGCATCTTCGTGCATGGTGATCCGGTCTTGCCCATATTCGAGGGCATAATCCTCGGCGATGGTCGCACCGGGCAGCTTGCCGTCCTTGCGGATGAGCACGACGCCCGCGTCGAGCCGAACCGCCATCGCGGCGGCGAAGACGAAGCCGCGCGCCTCGATCCCCGCGACCAGATCGACCGGCCCCACGACCGCCGCCACCAGCCGCTCGACCGTCGCGGCCAAGCCGCGCGGGTCGAGCAGCAAGGTGGTGATGTCGCGGAACATGATCCCCGGCTTGGGAAAGTCGGGGATCGTGCGGATCAGCGCCTTCAGATCGTCGTTCGTGCCCGCCGGGTCGTGCCCGGCGCGCCCGTCCGCGAGCGCGGTGCTCAATGCTTCAGGTCCCGCCAGATGTTGCGATAGGCGCCATAAGCGAGCACCGTCGCGATCAGCAGGAAGCCCATCACCATCAAGCCGATGCGGTGGCGCTCGGCGAGTTCGGGCTCGGCCGCCCACACCAGAAACGCCGCGACATCCTGCGAATTCTGCTCGACGGTCGATTTGGTGCCATCGGCATAGGTCACCGCGCCCTCGGCGAGCGGCGGCGGCATCGCGATGTTGAGGTTGGGGAAATAGGGGTTGAAATAAAGCCCATCGGGGGTCTTCGCCGCCGGGAAGCGCTTCATTTCGGCGGGCGTCATGTCGCGATAGCCGGTGAGCAGCGAATGGACATAGCCCGCCCCGTCATGCCGCGCCTTCACGATCAGCGACAGATCGGGCGGATTGCCCTGACCGGGATAATAGACCGTCGGGAATTTGTCGGCGGGCGTGTTGGGGCGCTCGCCGCGATCGCCGGTCTTGGGGTCGAAGGTCTGCGCCTTGGTCTGCCAATCGGCGGCGATCTTCTTCACCTCGGCTTCGGTATAGCCGATCTTGCGCAGGTCGCGGAACGCGACATGGCTCAGCGAGTGGCAGTTCGAGCAGACCTGCTGATAGACCTGAAACCCGCGCTGCACCTGCTGCATGTTGAACTTGCCGAACAAGCCGTTGCTGGCGAGTTCGAGCTCCTTGGGGTGCTTGTAGAGCGCTTCCTGCGCGCTTTCCTCGGTCGCGCCGCCCAAGCCGCCCAGGCTGACGATCAACGCCACCCCGACCGCGGCGATGAAGCCGAGCCCGATCAGGAACGAAATCAAACGAACCATTTGTTCCCCCTTATTCGGCCGGCAGCGCGCGTTCGGGGAACGCGGTGTCGCCCGCCGAGCCGCTTTCCCCCTTCAGCACCGCCTCGGTGATCGAGTTGGGCAGCGGGCGCGGACGCTCGGTGGCCGCCACGATCGGCAGGATGACCAGGAAATGCGCGAAATAATAAGCCGTGGCGATCTGCCCCAGGATCACGTTACGCGCGATCGGCTCGGCGCCGCCGACATAGCCCAGCACCAGCACGTCGATCAGCAAAATGCCGAGGAAGATGCGGTAGGTGGGGCGGTATTTGGCCGAGCGCACCGGCGAGGTATCGAGCCAGGGCAGGAAGAAGAGCAGCAGGATCGACGCGAACATCGCCAGCACGCCCCACAGCTTCGCCGGGATCCACAGGAAATCGAAAGTGAACGACTTCAGGATCGCGTAGAAGGGCAGGAAATACCATTCGGGCACGATATGCGCCGGCGTCGACAGCGGATTGGCCGGGATATAATTGTCCGGATGGCCGAGCGCGTTGGGGAAGAAGAACACGAAGGCCGCGAAGATCAGGAAGAAGATGCCCAGCCCGAACCCGTCCTTGGCGGTATAATAGGGGTGGAAGGGCACCGTATCCTGCTCGCTCTTCACCTCGACGCCCGTGGGATTGTTCGAGCCGTGGATGTGAAGCGCCCAGATGTGCATCACGATCACGCCCGCGATCACGAAGGGCAGCATGAAGTGGAGCGAGAAGAAGCGGTTGAGCGCCGCGTCATCGGGGGCATAGCCGCCGAGCAGCCAGATGCGGATCGGCTCGCCGACGATCGGGATCGCCGAGAAGAAGCCGGTGATCACCTGCGCGCCCCAGAAGCTCATCTGCCCCCAGGGGAGCACATAGCCCATGAAGGCGGTCGCCATCATCAGCAGGAAGATCACCACACCCAAGAGCCACACCATCTCGCGCGGCGCTTTATACGAGCCGTAGAAGAGCCCGCGGCCGATGTGGATGTAAACCACCGCGAGGAACATCGACGCGCCATTGGCATGCGCATAGCGCAGCAGCCAGCCGTAATTGACGTCGCGCATGATATGCTCGACCGAGTCGAACGCGATCGCGCCGTTCGCCGCATAATGCATCGCCAGCACGACGCCGGTGATGATCTGGCAGGTGAGCGCGATCCCGGCGAGCGCGCCGAAATTCCAGAACCAATTCAGGTTGCGCGGCACCGGATAGCCGGCGCCGACCGCCGAGAACACCAGCCGGGGCAGCGGCAGACGATCGTCCACCCACTTCATCACCGGATGCTTGGGTTCGTAATGCTGTGCCCAAGGGAAGCTCATCTCAGACCTCCTCAGCCGACCACGATCGTGGTCGGCGACGTGAACTTATAGGGCGGCACCGCGAGGTTCTTGGGCGCCGGGCCCTGGCGGATGCGGCCGGCGGTATCATAGGCCGAGCCGTGGCAGGGGCAGAAATAGCCGCCGAAGGGTCCGCGATTCTCGCCCTCGCCCGCGCCGAGCGGCACGCAGCCCAAATGGGTGCAGACGCCGAGGGTGACGAGCCAATTGGCCTTGCCCTCCTTGGTCCGCTGGGCGAGCGTTTCCGGATCGCGCAGCGACGAGACCGCGACCTTGTTCGCCTCGGCGATTTCGGCCGGCGTCAGATTGCGGACGAACAGCGGCTGTTTGCGGAACGAGGCCTTGATCGCCTGGCCCGGCTGGATCGCGCTCAGATCGAGTTCGGTGGTCGACTGGGCGAGCACGTCGGCCGAGGGCGCCATTTGCGCGATGAGCGGCACCAGCGCGCCCGCCGCGCCCACGCCCGCGAAAGCGACTGCGGCGATGCTGAGAAAGTCGCGGCGGCGATAATCGTCCCCGCCCAAGGAGTCGCCGACGCTGTGTTCGTGCGTCGCCTGATCAACGGTTGCCATTCACTTGCCCTGTCCTGATCAACATGTCGCCGTGGCGGTCGGATCGGCACGGACGACGCCTGCCCAGCGCAACGCGCGGCGGGTGCGTCGAACCGACCGTCTGGCACGGTAGCTGGCGGCCTGATAGACGCGGCCGGTCCAAATTGCCAACTGCTAAATGATGGTTGCGTCACCCACCCGACTCTCCCCCGCGCCCGCGCTGCGCCTGGCGCTGCTCGCCCCTGACATCGCCGGCAACGTCGGCACGCTGATGCGGCTTTCGGCGTGCCTGGGGGTGCCGCTCGATCTGATCGAGCCTTTGGGATTTCCCTTTTCGGACAAAAAGCTCGCGCGCGCCGGGCTCGATTATGCCGAGGCGGCCTTGGTGACGCGCCACGCCGATTGGTCGGCGTTTCTGGACGCGCTGCCCGGACGACTGGTCGCGATCGAAACTGGCGCGCCGGTGCGGCTCGATGCCGCGCGCTTCTTACCCGGCGACACGCTGCTGCTCGGCGCCGAGACGACCGGCCTGCCCGATTGGGCGCTCGCGCGCGCCGATGATGCGGTGCGGCTGCCGATGCTGCCCGATCGGCGCTCGCTCAACGTCGCGCTCGCGGCGGCGATGGCGCTGGGCGAGGCGCTGCGCCAGACGGAGAGCTGGCCGGCCTGAGCCCGGGGGCTGGCGCCGAGGCGCGCCGCTGCTACGGTGCGGGCGCAAGCAGGGAGGGACGATGCAACTCGACGATCAACAACAGCGCGCGCGCGCCTGGTTCGAATCCTTGCGCGACCAGATTTGCGCCGAATTCGAAGCGATCGAGCGCGAAGCGGGCTCCGACGCCACCTTCGCCTACACCCCCTGGGACCGAACCGACGCGAGCGGCGCGCCCGGCGGCGGCGGGGTGCGCGGGGTGATGAAGGGCCGGGTGTTCGAAAAGGTCGGCGTCAACGTCTCGACCGTGGGCGGCAGCTTCGAAGGGGAGTTCGCCAAGACGATCCACGGCGCCGCCGAAGACCCCAGCTTCTTCGCGACCGGCATCAGCCTGGTCGCGCATATGGCCAATCCGCAGGTGCCGGCGGTGCATATGAACACGCGCTTCCTGGTCACCACCAGGCGCTGGTTCGGCGGCGGCGCCGATCTCAACCCGCCGCTGCCGATCGCCGAGGATACCGACGACTTCCACGCCGAGCTGAAAAAGGCGTGCGACGCGCATGACCCAGCGCATTACGATCGCTTCAAGGCCTGGGCCGACGACTATTTCTATTTGCCCCACCGCCAGGTGCATCGCGGCGTCGGCGGGATTTTCTACGATCATCTCGAAGGCGATTTCGAGGCCAATTTCGCTTTCACCCAGGATGTGGGCCGCGCGTTCCTCAGCGCTTATCCGCGCATCGTGCGGCGGCGCATGAACGCGGCCTTCACGCCCGAGGACGAGGCGCGGATGCTCGAATGGCGCGGGCGCTATGCCGAGTTCAACCTGGTTTACGATCGCGGCACGCTCTTCGGGCTCAAGACCGGGGGCAATATCGAGGCGATCCTGATGAGCCTGCCGCCGCGCGCCACCTGGAGCTGAACATGATGATCGCGGTCGCGCCGGGCGAACTCGCGACCATCGTCACCCGGCTCGAGATGCGCGCGCGGCCGCGCCCCGCCCCGCTCCCCGAAAGCCCGTTGCGGCTGGTGCGCTGGGCGGCGCCCAAGCCCGCCGCTTATCGCGCGCTGTTCACCCGCGTCGGCGCGCGTTGGCTGTGGTTCTCGCGCCTGACGCTCGACGAGGCCGCGCTCGCCGCGCTGCTCGCCGAGCCGGGGCGCGAGGTTCATGTCGCGGTCGATCGCGCGGGCGTGGAGCTCGGCCTGGTCGAGTTGCGGCATGAGGGCGCCTCGACCAACATCACTTATTTCGCGTTGGTGCCCGAACTCGCCGGGCGCGGGCTCGGCCGCTGGCTGATGGCCGAAACGCTCGCGCGCGCCTGGCGGCGCGAGACTTCGCTCGTGTGGCTCAACACTTGCACGCTCGATCATCCGCGCGCTTTGGGCTTTTACCGCGCGCAGGGGTTCGTGGCGGTGCGGCGCACGATCGAAACCTTCCCCGACCCACGCCACGCCGGCCTGCTGCCCCCCGACTGCGCGCCGCAGGTGCCGCTGCTGTAGAGCAAGCCTCGTCGAACGCCGATCACAACCCGTTCGTGCTGAACTTGTCGAAGCACGGTTCTTTTTTTCGTCGGACCAAGGCAGGGCCGCCCTTCGACAAGCTCAGGGCGAACGTTTCGGGGTTCACACAGAATGATATCGATATTCTCGACTGGCGCACTCGCCCACGCTCGCGCTACGCCCCCGTCACGCGCGCGCTCAGTTCGCGGTAGAGGCCGACCTGGAACAGCGCGAGCGCGAGCAGCATCGCCGCGCCCCCCGTCGCCTGGCCGAGCGCGAGCAGCGCGTCGAGCAGCGGCGCCTCGGCCATGCTCGCGCGGCCGAGCGCGAAGGGCCGTTCGATCAGCGAGCGGCCCAGCTCGGCGAGCGCGACCAGCGCCATCAGCAGCAACCCATGGCCGCGCGTCAGCCGCCAGCTCGCCGCGAGCGCGCCCCAGCTCGGGCGCTCGGGCGCGGCGACGAACGCCGGCCCCGCGAGCAGCCAGCGCCCCGCGAGGTAAAAGCCCGGCAGCAAGAAGAGCAGCAGCCCGAACGTGGTGCCCAGCGTCACCGCGAGTACGATCAGCAAATAGCGCGGAAACAGCGCCAGCGCCTCGCCAAAAGCCGTCGCGAGCGTGCGCGCGGGCGCGCGGTAGAGGCTGAACAAGGTCGCGCGCCCCAGCGCCTGCAGCACGACGATCAGCAGGATTGCCGGCAGATTTTCGCGCCCATAAGCGCTGAGCACCCGCAGCTGGTCGACCAAGCCGGCCGCCTCCCCGGCCAGGCGCGGCAGGGGCGGCATCGCGAGCAGGCGGAGCAGCAGCGGCAGGAATTGAGTGACCCCGAACAGCGGCCAGAGCAGCGCCGCGTCGCGCCGCCAAAGCCCCCAAGCGGCGTTCGCCGCCGCGGTAATGGAGTTCATCCAAGATCCTCGGCGCGGCGCGCGGCGAGATAGAATTTGGCCAGGAAGCCGGTGGCGAGCACCGTCATCACCGCGCCGACCAGCGCGCTGACGAGCGCCGAGCCGAGCCCCGCCACCCCCAGCCCGCCGTCGCGCCCGAAGATCAGGCCGAGCAGGGTGCCGACCACCGTTTGCGCGGCGAGCGCGGCGACCACCGCGACCAGCGCGTAGAGCAACGACACGCCGAGCAGCGCCAGCGTCATCCCCCGCGTCAACCGCCAGCTGCGCCCGAGCGCGGGCAGGCCGATCGCCTCGACCAGCGTCACCACATACACCAGCCCCCAGCGCAGATAGAGCACCCAGATCACGACCGCCGCCGCCATCAGATAGAGCAGCGCGAAGAGCAGCGCGGGCGCGGCGCTCGGCGGGATCAGCGCCTGGATCGCCTCGGGCGGGGGATTGGGGCCGAGCGTCGCCAGCCGATCGAGCGGCAGCCCGCTCGCCAGCACCAGCGCCACCACCGGCAGCATCGCCGCGATCACCACCGCGAGCAGCACCAGCCACAAAAGCAGCGCCGCGCCCAGCCGATTGGTGGCGCGCTGCACCGCCTCGGCCGGGGTGACGGCGGGATCGATCGCGAGCGCCATCACCTGCAGCTGCGCCCAGAGCAACGGCAGTTGCAACAGGACCGGCACCAGCCCGCTCATCCCGGGCCCCATCCCCGGCGTGGTCGCGAACAGGCGCTGGCCGAGCTCGCCCGCGAACAAGGTCGCCGCGATCACCGGCGCCGCGACCGCCAGCACCGCGCTCGCTCTTTCGCTCATGAATTCGGTCGTGCGGTCCCAAACCGCGCTGATGCTCACCCTGGCCACGCCTGCCCCTTTCGTCTCGCGCGTTGGTTAGCGCATCGCCGCGCGGGCCGCCACTGGTTGCAACTGGTTGCAACCGAGCGCCCGGCGCCGCATCTGACGCGGCATGGACGAAGCGATCGAATGGCGCGTGTCGCCGGGCTTGACCGATTATCCGAGCGCGCTCGCCGAAATGGAGGCGCGCGCGGCGGCGATCGCCCGGGGCGCGGCGGGCGAGCTGATCTGGCTGCTCGAACATCCCCCGCTCTACACCGCCGGCACCAGCGCCGATCCCGCCGAGCTGCTCGATCCGCGCTTCCCCGTCCACATCGCCGGGCGCGGCGGGCGTTATACTTATCATGGGCCGGGGCAGCGGGTGGGCTATGTGCTGCTCGATCTCAACCGGCGCGGGCGCGACGTGCGCTGCTTCGTTCACGCGCTCGAGGATTGGCTGATCGCCGCGCTCGCCCGGTTGGGCGTCAATGGCTTTCGCGCCGAGGGGCGGGTCGGCATTTGGACGCGCGACGGCGGCGAAGAGGCGAAGATCGGCGCGATCGGGGTGCGCGTGCGGCGTTGGGTGACGCTGCACGGATTCGCGCTCAACCGCGCCCCCGATTTGGCGCATTTCGGCGGCATCGTGCCCTGCGGCTTGCCGCAATATCCGGTCACGAGCCTCGCCGCACTCGGTCGCGAGGCCGATTCGGCCGCGCTCGATGGCGCGCTTGCGGCGGAACTGGGGCATTTTCTAGCGCGCGTTCCTTTCAGCCGATAAAACGAGGCTTGAGGCGGAACGCGGTTCAGACTAATGTCCACTCCGATTTGGGTATTAAGGCGGCCAACGCCCAACCAAATCCACTATCTAGGGAGCTACAAATGCGTGCACTCATTGCCAAGGTTGTGACCGGTTCGATGATCGCCGGCGCGGCGCTCATGATCTCGGCCTGCAACAACACCACCCCGGCTGCGGAAAACACCGCCGTCGAGAACACCACCGACGCGATGGCGACCGGCAACGACGCGATGATGTCGACCGACGGCGCGATGGCCTCGAACGACGCGATGATGACCTCGAACGACGCGATGGCGTCGAACGACGCGATGGCGACCGGCAACGACGCCATGGCGACCGGCAACGACGCGATGGCCACCGAGAAGAAGTAAGCTTCTCGTCGCGAGACGTTTATTCGGACGAAGGGTCGCCCGGGCATCGCCGGGGCGGCCCTTTTTCGTGGCGACGACTTTTGCGACCGGCGGCACCCTGCGCGCGTTTGTTCCGCCCTGCCATTCGACCCGCCGCGTGTCTTGGTCGATTAGCCGCGCGCGCGGCTTGCATCACGCCGCGTCCTGCGCGAGGAACGATCTTGGCAGATTTCCCAAGGGGGTATGGGCGGTGACGAGCGTTCGGACATGGGTGGCGGCGGCGGCCGCGTTGGCGGCGGCGAGCCAGGCCGCCCCCGCGCAGGCGCAATTCTTCCTCAAAAATCCCGACATGCGCGGCGCGCCGGTGCGTGGCGACGAACCGGGAATCATCGTGCCGCTGCCCGGCGCCAGCCCGGCCGAAATGCGCGCGGGGCTCGTTTGGTCAATGCGCGCCGCGCTCAACATCGCCGCGTTGCAATGCCAGTTCGAGCCGCAATTGCTCGCCGTGCAAAGCTATAACGCAATCCTGCTCGATCACAAGGACGAGCTCAAGCAATCGCTCGACATGCTCGGCGGCTATTTCACGCGGATGAAGAAGAGCAAGCCGCTCGGCCAGCGCGCGCTCGACGAATATGGCACGAAGATCTATTCGAGCTTTTCGACCGTCGCCGGCCAGCGTACCTTCTGCCAGACGGCGGGTGACGTCGCGCACGACGCGCTGTTCATGCCGCGAGGCAGCCTGCACAGCATCGCGAGCAAGCGGATGCGCGAGCTGCGCAATTCGCTCAAGCCCTGGGGCGAGCAATTTTTCCCGGGCCGGCTGGGGATGAGCTATCGCTATCTGATGCCCCGGCTCGACGCCGCCTGCTGGACCAAGCGCGAGGAATATGATTCGCGGCGCTGCGGCCCGGTGCAGGAAGTGATTTACGCGAGCGGCTCAGCGCAGCCCCAGCAGCTTGTGAGTCTGCAGCGATAAGCGCCATTTCGGGCGGGCGAGCACGAGATCGATCGCCGCCCGGCGATTGGCCTCGGCTTGGGCGCTGTCCATCGGCTGGATCAGCCAATGGCGGAAATCCCAGCGTTCGACGTCCGCGAGATCGGTGCCCGGCTGCGGCCAAACCAATTTGAGCTCGTCGCCCGCGCGCTGCACCACCGCGCTCCCCGCCTTGGGGCTCACGCACACCCAATCGATGCCCGGATGCGCCGGCAGCGTGCCGTTGGTCTCGATCGCGATGGTGAAGCCGGCGGCGTGGAGCGCATCGACCAGCGCATCGTCCACCTGGAGCATCGGCTCGCCGCCGGTGAGCACACAAAACGCCCCCGCGCTTTCCCCCCACAGCGCGGTCGCCGCCGCCGCGAGCGCGGCCGCCTCGGCGAATTTGCCCCCGCCATCGCCATCGGTGCCGACGAAATCGGTGTCGCAAAAGCGGCAAATCGCGGTCGCGCGGTCCGCCTCGCGCCCGCTCCACAAATTGCAGCCGGCGAAGCGGATGAACACCGCGCGCCGCCCGGCATGAACCCCCTCGCCTTGCAGCGTGAGGAACATTTCCTTCACCGCATAGCTCATGGGCGCTGGGCGTAAACCGTCGGATCGGGCAGCCCGGCTTCGGCGAACCCGCGCTGGCGCAGCCGGCAACTGTCGCACAGCCCGCAGTGCACCCCGCCGGGCGCGGGGTCATAGCAGGACCAGCTCATCCCCGCGTCGAGCCCCAGCCGCGCGGCTTCGAGCACGATTTGCGCCTTGGTCAAATGCTGGAGCGGCGCGTGGACCGTGAAGCGCGCGCCCTCCACCCCGGCCTTGGTCGCGAGCCCGGCCATGTCCTCGAACGCGGCGATGAATTCGGGGCGGCAATCGGGATAGCCCGAATAATCGAGCGCGTTCACCCCGATCACCAGATCGCGCGCGCCCACGGCCTCGGCCCAGCTGAGCGCGAGGCTCAACAGCACGGTGTTGCGCGCGGGGACATAAGTCACCGGGATCGCCTCCCCCACCCCGGTCTTGGGCACGTCGATCTCGGCGGTGAGCGCCGAGCCGCCGAAGGCCGATAGATCGAGCGGCAGGATCACGTGGCGCGCGGCGCCGAGCGCGTGCGCGATCCGCCGCGCGGCGGCGAGTTCGACGCGGTGGCGCTGGTTGTAATCGACCGACAGCGCGAGCAGCGCGAAGCCGTCCTCGCGCGCGCGCGCGGCCGCCACCATCGAATCGAGCCCGCCCGAAAGCAGCGCCACCGCATATGGCTGATCGTTCATAGCGCCGCCCCCTTAGCCGAGCGGCACCCCGGGCGATAGACCGCGCGCCGCCGAAAGACCCGCCAAAAAGAAGGACCGCCCAGTTGAGAGAGCGGCCCAGTAAGGCTTTGCGAATAGCCTAGGGAGGAAAGCGTGCCCATCACGGACACGAACATGGGTTAGCACAGCCCAGCTAAACGCCGGCTTAACGGGCCGCCGCCTGGCACGCGCCGGTGCGGGTGAGCTGATAGCGCAGGTCGAAGGGCTCGCCATGATCGATGCCCTGCGTCTCGAGCGCGAGACTGCGCCCGGTTTCGACTTTCAACACCGTGCGGCCATGGCCGGCGCCGGGGCAGCTATAATGAACGGTCGCGCTGCGCGGGCCGTCCTCGATCAGCCGATGCTGGCAATTGGCCATGCCGTGCTGGATCTGCAACAGGCTCGACGGATCGGTGAGGCACAGCGCGCGCGCCGCGCCGCCGAGCTCGCGCAATTGCCAAGCGCCGGGCTCGATCTGCGCCAGAACCGCCGGATCCTTGGGATTGGCGGCGGCGACGAGCAAAACGCTCGCGACGATCCAGGCTCGTTTTCGCACCATGCGTCTCATCCTCCCGCGCGCCCGCCTCCGCGCACAAATGGGGGCGCTATTGCCGAAGCGCAACGTCTCAGCCGACGCCCTCGCCGATCCGGATCGGGAATTGCTTGGCGCAAAAAGCGCAATCGACCAGGATCACGCCTTGGGCATCGGCCATTTCGGCCTGTTCCTCGGCCGGGAATTTGGCGAGCACCTGCGCGATATAATCGGCCGAACAGCGGCAGCCGCGCGAGAGCGGCAGCTCGCTCAGCACGCGCACCTCGGGCTCTTCGTTGAACAGCCGCCAGACGAGCGTTTCGAGCGGGGTGGCGCTGTCGGCGATTTCCTCGACCTCCATCGTCGCGCCGAGCGCTTCGACATGATGCCATTCGGGGTGATCGAGCCGGGTGTGCAGCCGCTCGCGCCCCTCCTCGCCCTCGGGCAGATGCTGGAGCAAAAAGCCGCCCGCGACGCGGCGCCCATCGGGCAAGCGGCGCAGCCCGGCGCGCACCAGCGTGGGAATTTGCTCGCTCTGCGCGAAATAGCTTTGCGCGGCCTCGGCGAGCGTTTCGCCATCCAAGGGCACGATCCCCTGATAGCGTTCGCCGGTGAGCGCCTGATCGAAGGTGATCGCGAGATAGCCCGCGCCGCCGAACAGTGCTTGCAGGCCCGGCGCCTCGGCGAGCGCGGCGACTTGCTCGGCATCGAATTGCACATAGCCGCGCAGCTCGCCGCCTTTATAATCGGCGACCATCAGCCGCACCGGGCCGGCCTCGGTCTGGGTCTGGAGCGTCAATTGGCCGCCCGCGTCCTTCAGCGTCGCGCCGATCAACGCGGCGAGCGTCAGCGCCTCGGCGAGCAGCGCCTCGATCACCGGCGGATAGGCGTGCGCGGCGAGCACCTCGTCGAGCAGCGGCCCCAGCCGGGCGAAACGCCCGCGCGCGTTGCGGCCGGGGATGGTAAAGCCCAGCGCGCGGTCGAGATCGGTGTGAATCAGGTCTTCCATGCTAGTTCCATCGGGGCGCGCGCAACGGGCGGGCGCGAATGCCGCTAGATAGGAAGCGCGCGCGGCCCGCTCAACCGATCTGGCCGAAGCACCAGCGCAGCACCGATTTCTGCGCGTGGAGCCGGTTCTCCGCCTCCTGCCAGATGCGCGACTGGGGGCCGTCGATCACGTCGGCCGTCACTTCCTCGCCGCGGTGCGCGGGCAGGCAGTGGAGGAAAATCGCGTCGGGCTTGGCGCGCGCCATCAGCTCGGGGGTCACCTGATAAGGCAGCATCGCGGCGAGCTTGGCCTCGGCATGGGCTTGCCCCATCGAAATCCAGCTGTCGGTGACGACGACATCGGCGCCCGCCACCGCCTCCGCCGGATCGCGGGTGCAGCGCGCGCGCCCCTGGCCGAGCGCGAGGACGCCCTCGGGCGGCGAATAGTCTTCGGGGCACGCCGCGATCACCTCGAACTGCATCAGTCCGCCCGCCTCGACGATCGAGGTGAGGACATTGTTGCCGTCCCCCAGCCAGGCGAGCTTCAGCCCGGGCAGCGCCTTGCCGCTTTCGATGATCGTCAGCAGATCGGCCATGATCTGGCAGGGGTGCGAATGATCGGTCAGCCCGTTGATCACCGGCACGCTGGCATGGGCCGCCATCTCTTCGACCTTGGCGTGATCATCGGTGCGGATCATGATCGCGTCGACATAGCCCGACAGGACACGCGCGGTATCGGCGATCGTCTCGCCGCGCCCCAGCTGCATCGATCCCGCCTCGGCGACGATCGTCGTGCCGCCCAATTGGCGCATCGCCATGTCGAAGCTGAAGCGAGTGCGGGTGCTGTTCTTCTCGAAGATCATCGCGAGCGTGCGGCCCGCGAGCGGGGCGTCGGCATCGGGCGTGCCCTTCGGCCACCCGGCGCGCGCCGCCTTGCGATCGAGCGCGTCGTTGATCATCGCCGCGATGGCGTCGCCGCCGGCATCGGACAGGTTCAGGAAGTGGCGCATCATGATCCCCGCGATTTCGTGCCACTAGCCCTCTCCCCTTCAGGGGAGAGGGTTGGGAGAGGGGCGATGCCGCAGGCCGCGCGCGCCGCACCGGCCCCTCTCCCCGACCCTCTCCCCTGAAGGGGAGAGGGAGAATTAAGCCTCACGCCGCCAGCGCCGGACAGGTTCAGCAAGTGGCGCATCGCTAAAATCCTCCCCAAGCTTTGCTTGGGGAGGGGGACCGGCCGGAAAGCGGACGGTGGAGGGGCCTGCCCTCGCGCCGATACCCCTCCACCAAGCCTTCGGCTTGGTCCCCCTCCCCAAGCACGCTTGGGGAGGATTTGCGTGAGCCCGTCACGCCGCCAGCGCCGGCGCGAAGCTGCGCGCGGCCTCCGAGAGTTTCTCGACACATTCGACGATATGCGCTTCCTCGATCACCAAGGGCGGCAGGATGCGCACGACATTGTCGCCCGCCGCCACCGTCAACAGCCCGTGATGATCGCGCGCATGCGCCACGAAATCGCGCACCACCGCGCTGTCCTTCAGCTTCAGCCCGAGCATCAGCCCCTTGCCGCGCACGCTTTCGAAGAGCGTATCGTGATTGGGGATCATCTGCTCGAGCGCGGCGCGCAGCCGCTCGCCCATCGTGCTCACGCGCTCCAGGAAGCCGGGCTCCAAAAGCACGTCGAGCACCGCCTCGCCCGCCGCCATCGCGAGCGGATTGCCGCCATAGGTCGAGCCATGCGTGCCGAACACCATGCCCTTGGCCGCTTCCTCGGTTGCCAGGCACGCGCCGAGCGGGAAGCCGCCGCCGATCCCCTTGGCGACCGCCATGATGTCGGGCGTCAGGCCGTAAAGCTCATGCGCGAACAGCTTGCCGGTGCGGCCATAGCCGCATTGCACCTCGTCGAGCACCAGCAACAGGCCATGCGCGTCGCACGCCGCGCGCAGGCCTTTCAGGAACGCGTCGGAGGCGGGGCGGATGCCGCCCTCGCCCTGCACCGGCTCGACCAGGAAGCCGGCGGTGTGATCGTTCACCAGCGCGAGCGCGGCCTCCAGATCGTCGAACGGGGCATAAGCGAAGCCGGGGAGCAAGGGCTCGAACCCGTCGCGCATCTTGGGCTGGTTGGTCGCGCTGATCGCGCCCATCGTGCGGCCGTGAAAGGCGTTGTTGAAGGTGATCAGCGTGTGCCGCTGCGGGTTGCCATTGGCATAGTGATAGCGGCGCGCGGTCTTGATCGCGCATTCCACGGCTTCCGCGCCCGAATTGGTGAAGAACACCGTGTCGGCGAAGGTCGCGTCGACCAGCCGCTGCGCGAAATGCTCGCCTTGCGGGCTGCCGTAGAGGTTCGACACGTGCATCAGCGTCGCCGCTTGATCGGCGATCGCCCGCACCAGCTTGGGATGGCCATGGCCGAGCGCGTTGACCGCGATGCCGCTCGCGAAATCGAGATAGCGCTCGCCGCGCTCGCCGATCAGATAACAGCCCTCGCCGCGCACCGGGCGCACATCGCACCGTGGGTAAACGGGCATGAGCGGGGTGATCGGCATCGGCGGGTCTCCTGTCAGAAACGCGAAAGGGCGACACCAGGGCCGCCCTGAAGCGCGGTTTTAGAAGCCTTGGGCGTGGAGCGCAACGGTTGGGACGTCCGCGCCATTCTTCCACCTTGAGCAACGATGCGCTGTTTCGCGCGATCATTTCATACGAACGGCGGCCCGACCATCTCAGCGATCAAGTGTCGCGCCCCACCGAGGCGCGACGTTCGGAGACGAGACATGACCGACCAGCCCACCCATCACGTCGATGTCGCGATCATCGGCACGGGCAGCGCGGGGATGAGCGCCTATCGCGCCGCCCGCGCGCATAGCGATCGGCTGCTGCTGATCGAAAAACATCTTTACGGCACCACCTGCGCCCGCGTCGGCTGCATGCCCTCCAAATTGCTGATCGCCGCCGCCGAGGCCGCGCATCACGTTCGCCACGCCGCCGGCTTCGGGGTCGAAGCCGGGCCGCCGGTGGTCGATGGCCGCGCGGTGATGGCGCGGGTGCGCGCCGAGCGCGATCGCTTCGTCGGCTTCGTGCTCGACGACGTCCAAAGCTGGCCCGCCGAACACCGGCTGATCGGCGACGCGCGCTTCGTCGCGCCGCACCGCTTGCGCGTCGGCGAGGCGCTGGTCGAGGCCAAGCGCATCGTGATCGCCACCGGCTCGCGCCCGACTTGGCCCGCCGCCTGGAACGCGCTCGGCGACCGGCTGATCGTGAACGACGCCGTGTTCGATTGGGAGGATCTGCCGCGCGCGGTCGCGGTGTTCGGCAATGGCGTGATCGGCATGGAACTCGCGCAAGCGCTCGCCCGGCTGGGGGTGCGCGTGCGGCTGTTCGGGCTGGGCGGGCTGGTCGGGCCGCTCACCGACCCGCAAGTGATCGCCGCCGCGCGCGCCGCCTTCGCGCAAGACTATCGCTTCGATCCCGAGGCCGAGGTCGCCTCGGTAACGCGCGAGGGCGATCAGGTCGTGGTGCGCTATCGCGGCAAGCCCGAGCTCGGCGAAGCAGATGCCGAGATCGAGGAGCGGTTCGATTATCTGCTCGCCGCGACCGGGCGGCGGCCCAATCTCGATCTGATCGGGCTCGAACATTCGGGGCTCGCGCTCGATGCGCGCGGCACGCCGCTCGGCTTCGATCCCGCGACCGGACGGATCGGCGACAGCCATATCTTCATCGCGGGTGACGCCGCCCCCGACGTGCCCTTGCTCCACGAGGCCGCCGATCTCGGACGCATCGCGGGCGACAATGCCGGGCGCTACCCCCAGCTACGGCGGCGCAAGCGGCGCTCGCCGCTGTCGGTGGTATTCTCCGATCCGCAAATCGCGCTGGCGGGCGAGGCGTTGCGTTCGATCGAAGCGCGCGGCGTCGATTTCGTGACCGGCGCGGTCGATTTCGCCGGGCAAGGCCGCTCGCGGGTGATGCGCCGCAACCAGGGGCGGCTGAGCGTTTATGTCGAGCGGGGCAGCGGGCGGTTTCTGGGCGCCGAAATGGTCGGCCCCGATGCCGAACATCTCGCGCATCTGCTCGCCTGGGCGCATCAAGCGCGGCTGACCGTCGGCGAGATGCTCGACAGCCCCTTTTACCACCCCGTGATCGAGGAAGGCCTGCGCAGCGCTTTGCGCGCCGCGCGCGATCTGGCGGGCGCGCCGGCCGAGCCCGATTGTCTCGATTGCCGCTTGATGGACTGACCGGACGGGCACGGCCGGGGTGGGGGGGAGGCGCCACGCGCCCTCCCCCTAATTCAGGCCGCCAGCAGCCGCTCCTTGAGTTCGGCGAAGCTGCATTCGGCGACCGCCTGCTCCATCGCCTCGGCGGTCACGATCCGCGCGAGGCAATTTTGCTGCTGGGCGATCGCGTCGATCGCCTGGAGCGTCGTCAAATTGCGCTGCATCAGCTCGGGGTCGGCGCACAGCACCTCGCCCAGCGCTTCGATTTCGGTCGCGAGCCGGTTGAGCTGCGCGCCGATGCGATCCAACCACATCGCGCGGTCCATCGTCATTCCCCCGTTCATGCCGCGGCACTCAGGCTGACGCGCTCGAGCATCACCTCGGCGATGTCGCCGGGCGCGAGCAATTTGAGATCGGGCACACGCGCCTTGGCGGCGGTGATCGCCTCGGCGATCAGCGCGGTCGCGGGGTCCTGCCCCAGCGCGCGCCCGCCCGCCGCCGCGATCGCGGCGAGCCCGGCGGCGCCGTCGCTCCCCGCGCCCGAGAGGATCACGCCGCCCGCGCGCCTGCCGGCCGCCTTGGCGAGCGTCGCGAAGAGCATGTCGGCGGAGGGCCGCGCGCCGTTCACCGGATCGCGATCGACCAGCCGCAGCACTCCGCCCGGCCAGCGATCGACCACGACGTGATGCGTCGCGACGCCGGCGACATAGAGATGCCCCTCCTGCAGCGGCATCCCGTCGGCGGCCATTTTCACCTGCGGCGCGACCGCGCGCGCGAGCTTGGCGCCGAACGGCACGAGCAGCCCTTCGTCCATCGGCTGCACCAGGATCGTCGGCGGGCAATTGGCGGGGAAGCGCGACAGCAGCTCGACCGCGGCATCGGGGCCGCCCATGCCGCCGGCGATGCCGATCACCGCGCCGTCATAGCGATAATCGCGCACCACGCCCTTGGCTTCCTTCGCCTCGCCCTTCTTGGCGTGGACGTTGGTCTTGGACGCGGCGACGACCAGCTTGCACAATTTGCCCGAAATCTTTTCGAATTCATCGGGCGTCGCGCGCGCGGGCTTGGGAAAACAATCGACCGCGCCGATCTCCAGCGCGCGCAGGGACACGTCGCCGCCCTTGTGCGTCAGCGTCGACAGCATGATCACCGGCATCGGCTTCTTGTCCATGATCTCGGCGAGGAAATCGAGACCGTTCATGCCGGGCATTTCGACGTCGAGCGTCAGCACGTTTGGCCGCAATTGTTCGATCATCTGACGCGCTTCGGCCGCGTCCCCCGCCGCGCCGACGACGACGATATCCTTACTTCGTTCGAGCGCGCTGGAAAAAAGCGCGCGCATGGTGAGCGAATCGTCGACCACCAGCACTTTGATTGCGGCCATCACCCCGTCCTTAGATAAGCTTTTCTATTCGTTTCACGCCGCGTCGCGCAGTTCGACTTCACCCGTCAGCGTCGGCAGATCGAGCACCATCACCATCCGCTCGTCGATCGCCACCAGCCCTTCCAGAAAGGGCACCACGCTATCGGCTTCGGTCGCCGGGGGCGGCTGGAGCTGTCCTTCCTCGAACGTAACGATGTCGCTGACCGAATCAACGATCAAACCGCGAAACTGCTCCTTCACGCGCGTAACGATGATCACGTGGCGCGCGGTCGGATCGGTCGCGCTCCAGCCCAGCCGCGCGGCGAGATCGATCACCGGCAGCACCGTGCCGCGCAGATTGACCACGCCCGCGACATAGCTCGGCACGTGCGGCAGCCGCGTGGTCGGCGTCCAGGCGCGGATTTCGCGGATCGCCATGATGTCGACCCCGAACACCTGGTTTTCGACTTGGAAGGTGATGATTTGACGAGCCATTTTCCCCACTCCCCTTAGTGGCTGACGCGGCGCACGGCCGTCGCCAGCTTGTCCGCGTCGAACGGCTTCACGATCCACCCGGTCGCGCCCGCCGCGCGCGCGCGCGCCTTTTTCTCGTCCGAACTTTCGGTCGAGAGCACCAGGATCGGACGATCGCGGTGGCGATCATGCGCGCGCAGCTTTTCGATCAGCCCGAAGCCGTCCATGCGCGGCATGTTGATGTCGGTGATCACCACATCGACATCGTTCGCCTCGAGCCATTCGAGCGCATCGACCCCGTCGATCGCCTGCGCGACCTCGAAGCCCTTCTCGGTCAGCGCCGCGCGCAGCAGCGCGCGCATCACATTGCTGTCGTCTACCGTCAAAACCTTGGTCTGCATCACCAATTCCCCGCCTTTTTGCCCAAGCTCAAAACAATTCCACGTCGCCCGCGGCGCGCGGCGCGCGCTGCAAGGGTTCCTGCGCGATTTCGGTCGCGACCGAGCGGCACCGCGCCTTGCCGAGCGCGGGCAGGAATTCCACCCGCCGCGCCGCCGTGCCGCCCAGGTCCGCATGCACCACCGGGATCCGCTCGCGCTCGAGGAAACTCTGCGCGAAACGGCCGTTGATCGTGCCGATCTTCAGCATCGCCCGGTGCATATTGGCGCCACCGTAAAGATGAGCTTTCATTCGCCCCTTGAGCGCGCCCAATCCGAGCATCTGGTTGATCAGCACCTCCATCAGATAGGCGCCGTAATTCTCGTCGAGCTCGCCCGCGCCGCGGCTTTGCGGCGGTTCGGCGAGCAGGAAATGGTTCATGCCACCCACCCCCACCAGCGGGTCGAACAGGCAGCAGGCGATGCAGCTGCCGAGCACCGTGGTCAGCGTGAGGCCGGCTTCGTTCGAAACCCGCGCCTGGCCCTGCATCACGGTGATGCGGCGCGCGTCGCTTTTCAGAATGGGTTGGTGGAACATCAGCCGCGCGCCCCCAGCGCATAGCCCGCGATCTCGCCGAGCCCCGCGACATGCCCCGCCGCGCCCAATTGGATCGCGGCGCGCGGCATGCCGAACACGGTCGAGGTCGCCTCGTCCTGCGCGATGGTGGTCGCGCCCGCGCGCTTCATCGCGAGCAGGCCGTGCGCCCCGTCCGCCCCCATGCCGGTCAGGAGCACGCCGACCGCCGCCGGCCCCACGGCTTCGGCGACCGAATGAAAGAGCACGTCGACGCTCGGGCGATGCCCCGAGACCGGATCGCTCGCGCGCAGCTTGGCATAGAGCCCGCTGCCCGCGCGCACCGCCAAGTGCCGGTCGTTGCCTGGGGCAAGATAAACGTGCCCCGGCAGCAGCTTCACATCGGTTTCGGCGAGCGCGACCTTGGGCGCGCAGCTCTCGTCGAGCCGGCGCGCGACCGCGCCGGCGAAATGGCCGTTGATATGCTGCACGACCAGGGTCGGCGGGCAATCGGCGGGAAAGCTGCCGAGCAGCACGTGGAGCGCCTCCACGCCGCCGGTCGACGAGCCGATCGCGATCAGCGCGATGTCGCCGCGCCGCTCGGTGATCGCCGCGCGCACCGGGCGCACGTCGATCTGCCGGCCGCGCGTGGCGGCGGCCGCGCGAATCGAATGCGCGAGCCGCCCGCCGTCGCTCGACAGCAATTCGCCCGGGCGCCCGCGCGGCTTGGCATAGCAATCGACCGCCCCCATCGCGAGCGCGCGCGCGGTGATCTCGGCACCCTGCTGGGTCAACCCCGAGACGATCACCACCGGCGTCGGCCGCAGCCGCATCAGCTTTTCGAGAAAATCGATGCCGCTCATGCCCGGCATTTCGATGTCGAGCGTCACCACATCGGGGTCGAGCTGGCGGATTTTCGCGCGCGCGTCATTGGCGTCGACGGCGGTGTCGATCACCTGGATGTCGGGCTCGTCGCGCAGCAACGCGCTCAGCAGCGCGCGCATCGTCGGCGAATCGTCGACGATCAGAACGCGGATCATGCCGCCTCCTTCCGGTAAATGGTGTTGCCGATCGGGCGCAGCACGCGGCTCGCCGGCCCCGTCACGCGCTCGCTATGGCCGATGTAGAGCAGCCCGCCGGGGCGCAGCTGCTCCGCGAAGCGCGCGACCAGCTTTTCCTTGGTCGGCTGATCGAAATAGATCATCACGTTGCGGCAGAAAATCACGTCGAACGGCCGCTGCATCGGCCAGGGGCCGAGCAGATTGAGCATTCGGAAGCGCACCAGCCGCATCGCCTCGGGGTCGATCCGCGCCTGGCCGTCGCGCTCGCTGATCCAGGCGCGGCGCAGCGCCTCGGGCACCGCCTCCACGGCGGCGGCGGGATAGGCCCCCTCGCGCGCGGTGGCGAGCGCGTGATCGGCGAGGTCGCTCGCCAGCACCACCAGGTCGCGCGTCGCGAGCCGACGCGCCGCCGCGCGATCGGCGCCGAGCAGGGTGAGCACGATCGACCAGGTTTCCTCGCCGCTCGAACAGCCCGCCGACCAGATGCGCACCGGCTGCCCGGCCTCGGCGCGCTCGATCAGCCGCGCGCGCGCCTGGCCGCCGAAATGCTCGAAATGATGGTCCTCGCGGAAGAAGAAAGTGTGGTTGGTGGTGAGCGCGCAGACCGCCTTGCGCCGTTCCTCGCGATCGTCGTCGAGCAGCTTGACGTAATTGGCGAAGGTACCGCAATTGCGCCGGCGCACGTGCGGGGCGAGCCGCGAATAGACGAGCATCGCCTTGCCCTGGGGCAGCACGATCCCCGCCTCGCGATAGATGAGATCGCGCACCGCCGCGAAATCGGCCGCGTCATAGACGCCGGCGCTGACCCCGGGCATGCGTTCGAAGGCGAGCGCCTCGCTCATGCGACCGCCACCGGTTCGGCGGCATTGACCGCGCGCGCGACCACCGCGTCGACATCGACGATCAGCGCGACGTCGCCGTTGCCGAGGATCGTCGCGCCGGCGACGCCATCGACCGAGCGGTAATGCGTCGCCAAGCTCTTGATGACGAACTGGCGCTGATCGGCGATCATATCGACCTGGAGCGCGGCCTGGCCCGCCGCCTCGGTATCGACGATGATGAGCACCGCCTGGCACGGATCCTCGACCGCGCCCTCGGCGCCCAGCGCGCGGTCGAGCGGCAGCACCGGAATGAAGCGCCCGCGCACGTTGAGCATCCGCCGCCCCACCCCCATCGGCGCGATCTCGGCCGGGGTCGGGCGCAAGCTCTCGACGACATGGGCGAGCGGCACGACCAAGGTCTGGTCGCCCACGGTCACGATCATCCCGTCCGAAATCGCGAGCGTCAGCGGCAGCGCGAGGGTGAAGGTGCAGCCCTTGCCGGGGCGCGAATCGATGGTGATCCGCCCGCCCAGATTCTTCACGTTTTGGCGCACCACGTCCATGCCGACGCCGCGCCCCGAAATGTTCGACACTTGCTGCGCGGTCGAAAAGCCGGGCGCGAAGATGAGGTTGTCGATCTCCTCGTCGGACAATTGCGCGTCGGGCGCCACCAGGCCGCGCTCCTTGGCCTTGGCGAGCACGCGTTCGCGATTGATGCCGCGCCCATCGTTCTTGATGTGGATGAGGATGCGGCCCGAGCGCTGCTCGGCGGAGAGGTGCAGCAGGCCCTCGGCGGGCTTGCCGGCGGCGAGGCGATCGGCGGTCGGCTCGATCCCGTGATCGACCGCGTTGCGGATGAGATGGGTGAGCGGCTCGCCCAGGCGTTCGAGCACGGTCTTGTCGAGCTCGGTCGCCTCGCCCGCCATTTCCAGGCGGACCCGCTTGCCGGTCTGCGCCTCGAGCTCGCGCAGGATGCGCGGCACGCGGCTGAACACCGAACCGATCGGCTGGGCGCGAATGCTCATCGCGCTTTCCTGAATGTCGCGCGTCAGCCCCTCGAGCACCGCGAGTTCCTCGACCGCGGCGAGCCCTTGCGCCGACAGCCGCTGGGCGAGCATCGCCTGCGCGATCACCAGCTCGCCCACCGAGTCGATCAGCCGATCGAGCTTGGTCAAATCGATGCGGATCGATTGCGCGGCGGGGCCGGCGGCGATCGGCGGTTCGTCCGAGCCGCCGAGCTTGGCCTCGACCGGCTTGAGCTCGACCGGCTTCGTATCGACTTGCTTGGGCGCGGGCGCCTCGGCCACCGAGACGGGGGCGGCGGGTTCGGGCGCGGGCGCGACCGGCTCGGGGGCTTGGGCGACCGGCGCGGGCGCGGGTTCGGGCTCGGGTTCGGGCTCGACCGCCGCCACCGCCGCCGGCGCGGGCGCGGCTTCGCTGATCGTCAGCTCGACATCGTCGCCAACGAAATCGAAAATCTCCTCGATCGCGCCACGGTCGACGCTCGCGGGCACGTGATACTGCCAGCCGAGATAGGCCGCGCCCGCGTCGAACTGGTCGAGCAGCGGCACGTCGCTCGTGTCGATCGCGGTGCACACCGCGCCGAGCCCGACCAGTTCGCGGATCAGGAACAAGGGCTCGCCGCCATTGGCGAGCGCGCCCGCCTTGGGGCGGATCGCGACGCGCCAGCCGGGCGCCGCTTCGGCCACGCTTTCAGTGCCCGCCGGCGCGATGTCCGCCATCAGCGCGTCGAGATCGAAATCGAGGCCATCGTCGGTCGCCGCGCTGGTCGGCGTCGGCGCGTCTTCGGCGGGGGCGGCGGCGGCGGTGAAATCGCCGCCGCGCGCGGCGTCGAGCTCGGCCAGGATCGCGGCGTCATGGGGCGCCTCGCCCTCGCCGCGACAGACGTTGACATGGTCGGCCAGCACGTCGAGCGCGCGCAGCATCAGCGCGTTGAGCGGATCGGAAAGCGGCAGCAGCCCGTCGCGCACGTCCGAGAGCAAGGTCTCGAAACCATGGGTGAAGGCCTGGAGCGCCTCGAAGCCGAACGCCCCCGCGCCGCCCTTGATCGAATGCACCGCGCGGAACACCGCGTTGATCGTCTCGGCGTCGGCCGTGCCCGCCTGGCAGGCCGAGAGGCCGGCCTCGGCGGCGGCGAGCGCTTCTTCGCATTCGACGAAGAAGATCGCCTGGATTTCATCCGCGGTCATGCCGCCTCTCCCTCGAACAAGGCCGTCTCGGCGCCCACCATCGCCGCCATCTCACGCAGCGCCTCGGACGGCGTGATCCGGCAGCTCTGCCCCATCTCCCGCGCCGTCTTGCGCGCGCTCAGCAGCAGCTGGAGCAGCGCTTGACCGGGCTTGGCGACCTGGCTGGCGTCGAGCGTCACCGGCCCCATGCCCAACGCCTGCACCAGCGGATCGACGAGCTGGACGATCGCCTGACGATCGCAGCGGGCCGGTAGCGTGATCTCGGTCATCCCATCCCCTCCAAACCGGGTTCGGCGTCAGAACTCGGTCCAATCGGCGTCATCAACGGGCGCGGGCTTTAGCGCGAGGTTACCGTGAACCGGCGGCGCTACCCGTTTTGGGCGACGCACCGGCGCGACCGGCGCTTCGTGGACCGGCGCGGGCGCCGCATCGGCGACGAAGCGCTGGACGAGGCCGGTGAGCGTGTCGGCCTCGCTCGCGAGGCTGCGCGCCGCCGCGGTCGATTGTTCGACCATCGCCGCGTTCTGCTGGGTCATCTTGTCCATATCGGCGACCGCGGCGTTGACTTGCTGCAGATTGGCCGCCTGGGTTTCGGCGGATTGCGCGATGCCGCTCACCATCGTGCTGATCTCGCCGACGCGCTCGACGATGCGCTTGAGCATCTGCCCGGTCTCGCCGACCAAGGCGACGCCGCCCGACACTTGCTCGCCCGAGGTGAGGATGAGCGCCTTGATGTCCTTGGCCGCATCGGCCGAGCGCTGGGCAAGCGCGCGCACCTCGCTTGCGACCACCGCGAAGCCGCGCCCCGCGTCGCCCGCGCGCGCCGCCTCGACACCGGCGTTGAGCGCGAGGAGATTGGTCTGGAAAGCGATGCCGTCGATCACGTTGATGATCTGGGTGATTTGCTGCGAGCTCTTCTCGATCGCGCTCATCGCGGCGACGGTGCGCTCGACGACTTCGCCGCCCGCGCTCGCCTCGCGGTGGGTCTCGCCGATCGCGCGCTTGACCTCGACCGCCGACCGCGCGGTTTCGCCGACGCCCGCCGTCACTTGGTTCATCGCGGCGGTGGTTTCCTCGAGCGAGGCCGCCTGCTGCTCGGTGCGGCGCGCCAGATCGTCGGAGGCGGCGCGGATTTCGGTCGAGCCATTGTGGACGCTCTGCGCCGAATGCGCGACCCCGGTCAGCGTCTCGCCGAGCCCGGCGACGGTTTGGTTGAAGCGGTGGCGCAGCGCTTCATATTCGGCCGGCAGCGGCTCATCGATGCAATAGTGGAGATTCCCGCGACCGAGTTCGTCGAGCCCGGCGGCGATCACCTCGACGACGTGGCGCTGCTTGGCCTCGCCCTCGACGTTGCGCTTGGCGGCGGCGCGGAACACTTCGAGCGCATCGACGATCGTGCCGATCTCGTCGCGACGCCCGGCGCCCTCGAGCTGGGTGTCGAGATCGCCTGCGGCCATCGCCTGCATCGCCTCGGCGGTCTTGGTGAGCGGGCGCAGCGCGAGCCGGTGGAGATACCAGAGCCCGCCGAGCACCAGCGCGAGCATCAGTATCGCGAGCGCCCCCATCAGCGCGAAGGTGGTGTGGAGCGTGGATTTGGCGGTCGCCTCGGCGGCTTGCTGCTCGGCGGCGAGCAGTTCGCCCAGCTTGGCGGCTTCGCCCGCCTGAAGATCGATATGCGCTTGCAAATCGCCATAAGCGGTGTCGATCGCCGTCTTGTCGCCGATCGCGATCGCCGGCACTAGGCCTTGTTCGATCGTTTGAAACAGCGCGTCGCTCTCGGCATTGGCGCGGCCGAGCTGTTCGCGGATCTTGGCGGGCAAAGCGCGGCCCGCCCAATAAGCGCGGCGATCGTTATAGGCCTTTTGCAGCTCCTTCAGCCGCTCGTGCCGGGCCTCGAGCGAGGCGGGTTCGTAGTAAAGGCGAGTCGCCTCGAGCGCGGCATCGGTCATCAGCATCGGCGCGGGCAGCGTATCCTTGGTCAGCCGCAGCGCCATTTCACCGCGCTGCTGCACCTCGCCCCCGACGCTGATCTTGTTGACACCCAGCGACATCACGACCGCGCTCACCGCGAGCGTGCCGACGACGACGGCCGCCCCGATTTGGCCTTTCACCCGAATTTTCATCTTAGCCCCTTTGCTCGCATCCGACACCGGCGGGATCGCGCGCGGCGGGATCGATGCCGGATCGACCGCTCCCCTCGCGCCGTCGCCGGCCCCCACAGCGCTAGGGGCACGGTGGTAAATTTTGCTTTTAGGCTATCGAAAAATTGCGCGGGCGGATCGATCGCCGGCGCACGAAAGCTCAATGACTTAGCGCGGCCCGCCCGCCGCGCCTGGTAGATTCACCGCTTGGCCCAGGTGGAACGCGCGCGGCACGATTCGAAACGACCGCGCGCGCGACCTGTGAGAGCCACTTGCGATCGCACCGGCAAGCTCCTCCCCTGCGAGGGGAGGTGGCACCCGCGCAAGCGGGTGTCGGAGGGGTGTCCCCGGCCGATAGAGGGCGATACCCCTCCACCACGCTTCGCGTGGTCCCCCTCCCCTTTCAGGGGAGGAGCTTAGGCGTGCAATCCCCTGGTTCGATCAGATCAGAAACCGCTTTAGAAGGCGGTCCAATCGTCGTCGTCGAGCGCGGCCACGCGCCGGCCGCCCGCCGCCGCCAGTTGCGGGGCGCGCCGCGCGGGCCGCACCCGAGGCTCGACGGGCGCGCGCGCGCCCGCCGTCGTCAGCGTGAAGCGCGACACCAGCGCCTGTAACTCCTCGGCCTCGCCCGACAGGCTGCGCGCCGCCGCCGTCGCCTGTTCGACCATCGCGGCGTTCTGCTGGGTCACCCGGTCCATGCCGGTGACGGCGGCGCTCACTTGCTGCAAATTGCTCGCCTGCTGCTCGGCCGAGGTGGCGATCGCGCCGACCATGTCGCGCACCATCGTCACTTGCTCGACGATGCGCGCGAGGATCGCGCCGCTCTCGCGCACCCGGCTCACCCCGGTGCCGACTTGTTCGGTCGACGCCGCGATCAACGCCTTGATGTCCTTCGCCGCGTCCGCCGAACGCTGCGCGAGCGCGCGCACCTCGGTCGCGACAACCGCGAAACCGCGCCCCGCATCGCCCGCGCGCGCGGCTTCGACCCCGGCGTTGAGCGCGAGCAAATTGGTCTGGAAAGCAATCCCATCGATCACATTGGTGATCTGCGCGATCTGGCGCGCGCTCGCCTCGAGCTCGTCCATCGCCGCGACCGCGCGCTCGACCGCCCGCGCGCCCTCGCGCGCCTCGGCCTGGGCGGTGCCGATCGCGCCCGTCACGTCGCTCGCGCCCTGGGCGGTGGCGGTGACCATCGTCGTCACCTCGCCCATCGCCGCGCTGGTCTGTTCGAGCGTCGCCGCTTGTTGTTCGGTGCGCTGGGCGAGATCGTCGGACGCCGCGCGGATCTGCGTCGCGCCGCTGCTCACGCTCTGCGCCGATTGGGCGACCGTGCCCATGATCTCGCTCAGCTGCGCGAGCGATTGGTTGAAGCCCCGCCGCAGCGCTTCATAATCATCGGCGAAGGGCGTCGCGATGCGGTGGGTGAGCGTGCCCGCCGCGAGCGCTTCGAGCCCGGCGGCGAGTTCGCGCACCACCAGCTGCTGCGCGGCCTGGTGCCGCGCCTGCGCCTGCCCCGCCGCGCGGAACACGTCGATGCTGCGCGCCATCGTGCCGATTTCGTCGCCGCGCTCGGTGCCCTTGGGCGCCTGATCGTGATCGCCGCCCGCCATCCGCTCCATCAACCGCGCGGTCGCGTCGATCGGGGCGAGCACGCCGCGCAACAGATAGAAGACCGCGCCCGCGAGCAGCACGATCAGCACGAGGCCGGCGATCGCCATCGCGATCATCGTCGCCTGCATCACCCGATTGCCGCGCGCGTCGAGTTCGGCGCGGAGCGCGGTGCCGGTCGACATCACGTCCGCATTGGCGCGCTGATGCGCGACGAACGCGGCTTCCACCCGGCCATAGCTCGCATCGATCGCCGCGCGATCACCGCGCGCGACGGCGGGCAGGAAGGCGCTATCGACTTCGGCCCAAAAGGCGCGGCCGGTTTCGACGTCGCGCGCCACCGCCGCTTTCACCTCGGGCGGAAGCGGCGCCGCGGCGAAGCGCGCGGCGTTGTCCGCGAAAGCCCGTTCCTGGGTCCGCAGCAAGGGCCGCATTTCGCCGAGCAGGGCCGGCGCGCGCGCGAGGCGGGTGACGCCGACGAAGGGCTCGGCGACGTAAAGCGTCGTCGGCGCGACTTCGACGAGCAAATCATTGGCGAGCTGGCTCGCCCGCTGCACCGGTCCGCCGACGCGAATCTGGTCGATCCCGAAGCTCATCCCCGCGCCGGTCGCCAGCACCGCCGCGATGAGCAAGGCCCCACCGATCTGGCCTTTGCGCTTGATCGTCATCTCCGCCTCCCATGCCCGCGAACGGGCGTCCGATGCGGCTATCCTGGGAGAACTACGGTAAAGACTTTTGGAAGGATTGGCGTGTCAACTACCCGATTTGGGCAGCGCGCCGGCCATCGGCGCCGCGTCGATCAGCCTTGGCGCAGCTCGGCCTCGAGCCGCGCCAGCTCGTCGGTGAACAGCAGGGGCGCGCGGAGCGCGCGCGCGATCATCAATCCGCCCTCGATCCGCGCGAGCGCCGAAAAGGCGCGCGCGGGGGCGGTATCGGGCGCGGCGCCGGTTTCGACCAGCGCGGCGGCGAGCGCGTCGATCCATTCGCGCAGCAGCGCGCCGAGGCGCGCGCGCGCGGGCTCGGGCGTGCCGCTGGCCGTCATCGCCGCGATCAGGCACGGCGCTTCGCCGCCCGCATAGATGATGGCGGTCCCCGAGATCATCGCCGCGATCCGCTGCTCGCGGTCGCCGGGTTCGCCGAGCGGCGCGATCACCGCCGCGCGCAGCCGCTGCCCGGCGCGCTCGGCGACGGCGAGCGCCATATCGTCCTTGCCGCCGGGGAAATGATGATAAAGGCTCGATTTGCCGAGCCCGGTCAATTTCGACACGTCCCCGATCGACACGCCATCGAAGCCGCCTTCGCGAAACAGCTGGTGGAGCTGATCGAGCAGCGCATCGCGCGCGCCCTTGGGGGAATCGGTCATCACATCACTCTTGGCGCGAGCCGGGGCGGGCGCGAACCCGCCCCGGAGCGCTTAGGCCGCGACCGCTTCGACTTGGGGGAAGTCGACGTCGGTCTTGAAGACCTCGTTCACATAGTTGGTGAAGGTGTTGAGCACGACATGGCCGATGATTTCGAGCACTTCGGCATCGCTATAGCCGGCGGCGCGCACCGCTTCGAGCTCGGCTTCGCTCACGCCGCCACGCGCGGTCGCGACCTGGCGCGCGAAGGTGAGCGCGGCGTCGAGCTTGGCATCGTGCGAGCGGCCCTGGCGCGCGGCTTCGATCGTCTCGGCATCGAGCTTCAGCAGCTGGCTCGCAACGAAGCTATGCGCGGCGTTGCAATAGGTGCAGCCGTTCACATTGGCGACCGCGAGCGCGATCTGCTCGCGCAGCGCGGGCTTCAGCTTGCCCTTGCCGAGCGCGCCGTTGAGCGAGAGCAGGCCCTCGAGCGTCTGCGGGCTCGTGCCGACCAGGCGGTGCAGGTTGATCGACTTGCCCAGCGCGGCTTCGGCCTGGCTCAGCAGCGGCTGGCTGGCTTCGGGGGCATCGGCGATGGTTTCGGGATAGGCAATGCGAGCCATGGAGCTTTCCTTTCGGTTGATCCGCCCCGGTGGTTCGAAAGGGGGACGGAGCGGATGGCGGTGATCTAGTCTGTACCGATCGTTCGTTACAGACAGCAAAACTCCTAGGCGATGAAGCCTGGCTTCATCGTCAGGCTTGGTGAAAACGGGGGTGAGGCGCGCGCCGCGCGTCCACGTCGCTGCTCGCGAACCGTCGCCAACCCTTTTGATCCTTGAGGAGCGGCTGCCCGCAACCGCGGCACCTGCCGCGCAAGTGCAAGCCATCGGCCCAAACGCGTTGCCGATCCGGTCGATGACGCCCGATGAGGCAGCGAAGCCGGTCGAACATCGTCCAACCTCCGTTCTTTCCCCGAGTCGCCGCGACGATACGACACCAAGATGACAGTTGCGGGCATGGTTGCGCCGCCCCGCCCCGCTTGGCAGGCTGGCACGGTCACGGAGGATGCCATGCCGCTCTACGAAATCGACGGAAAAAGCCCGGTGCTCGACCCCGGCGCCTGGGTCGCGCCGAGTGCCGATGTGATCGGCGACGTTCGGCTCGGCGCCGACGCGAGCCTGTGGTTCGGCGCGGTCGCGCGCGGCGACAATACGCCGATCCTGATCGGCGCGCGCAGCAACGTGCAGGAAGGCGC
Source organism: Proteobacteria bacterium SG_bin5 (assembly GCA_002083475.1). Lineage (GTDB taxonomy): Bacteria > Pseudomonadota > Alphaproteobacteria > Sphingomonadales > Sphingomonadaceae > Sphingomonas. The sequence goes on along the minus strand of LWDI01000019.1, from coordinate 3,098 downwards.
GATGCTCCATTCGGACCCCGGCGCGCCGCTCATCATCGGCGCGGGCTGCACCATCGGCCATCACGCGATCCTCCACGGCTGCACGATCGGCGACGGCGCGCTGATCGGCATGGGCGCGATCATCCTCAACCGCGCGGTGATCGGCGCGGGCTGCATCGTCGGCGCGGGCGCGCTGGTGACCGAGGACAAGAGCTTTCCCGCCGGGAGCCTCATCATCGGCAGCCCGGCCCGCGTCGCCCGCGCGCTCGACGCGGCGGCGGCGACGCTGCTCGCGGCCTCGGCGGCGCATTATGTGGAGAAGGCGCGGGCGATGGCGGCGGGGCTGCGGCGAGTCGACTGACCTGTCGTCAAGTTTCTCTTGACGTTCATCCCGTCAACATGGCATTGACGGTTCGTCAAGTCATCGTTGACGGGAGGGCGTGATGCAGCTAAACGAAGAACAACGCCTGCGCGAGCGCACCGCCGCGCTGATGATCGATTGGGCGGCGACGCGCGTGCCGCCGTTTACGGGCGACAGCCGCGAGGGCTATGACGCGGCGATCACCGCCGCGCACGTCATCGCCGACGAAAGCCGCGTGTCGCTCCACCGCTGGGTCGACGCGGCGCGACGCGCGGGGCTGAGCTGGGCCGAGATCGGCGGCGTGCTCGGCATCTCGAAACAAGCCGCGCAACAACGCTTCGGCACCGCCGAACCCGCGATCACCCCCGACCCCGACCTGGTCGTCGTGCGGCTCGGCGCGACCGCGTTCAACGAAATGGCGATCCTGCGCGCCGAGGGCGCGCGCGGGCGTGAACTCGTGAAATTCGGCCCGCTGATTCTGTACTTCCGCCCGACCGACCAAAATTGGGCTTATCGCCGCACCATCTCGCTCGCCGGCCCCTCGGAGGCGCTGCTGCGCGAGGGGTGGACCTACGTCGGCAGCTGGCTGCCCTTCCAATATTACAAGCGCCCGCTGGAGGCGGGGTAGAGCGTGGGCGCCCCTTCCTCAGGTGGCGGGGGCGCACCACGCAAATATGGATCAAATATGGATCGGCTTGCCGGTCACCGCCATCGCCGCTTCCTTCAGCGCCTCGGCATGCGTCGGGTGCGCGTGGCAAGTATAAGCGATGTCCTCGCTGGTCGCGCCGAACTCCATAGCCTGCGCGGCTTGCGCGATCATCGTCCCGCCGACGCTCGCGATCACCCATACGCCGAGCACCCGATCGGACTTTTCGTCGGCGATCACTTTCACGAAGCCGTCGGGCTCGTGATTGGTCTTGGCGCGGCTGTTGGCGAGCATCGGGAATTTGCCGACCTTCACCGCCCCGCGCTCCTTGGCCTGTTCCTCGGTGAGGCCCACGCCCGCGATTTCGGGGAAGGTGTAGACGACGCTCGGGATGATGTCGTGGTTCACGATGCCGGTGTGGCCGGCGATATTCTCGGCGACCGCGATCCCTTCGTCCTCGGCCTTGTGCGCGAGCATCGGCCCCGGCACGACGTCGCCGATCGCCCAGACGCCCGGCACCTGGGTGCGGAAATGATGATCGATCTCGATCTGGCCGCGCTTGTTGGGCGCGAGCCCGATCGCCGCGAGATTGAGCCCATCGGTGTTCGCCCGCCGCCCGATCGCGACGAGCACCGCATCGGCCTCGATCGTCTCGGCGGCGCCGCCGGCGGCGGGTTCGATCGAGACGGTCGCCTTGCCGCCCGCGACCGCGACGCCGGTCACCTTGGTCGAGAGGCGGAATTCGAAGCCCTGTTTCTTGAAGATTTTGTTCGCTTCCTTGCGCACCTCGCCGTCGAAGCCGGGCAGGATCTGGTCGAGATATTCGACCACCGTCACCTTGGCGCCGAGCCGGCCCCAGACGCTGCCGAGCTCGAGCCCGATCACCCCGCCGCCGATCACCACCAGCCGCTCGGGCACTTTCGCGAGTTCCAGCGCGCCGGTCGAATCGACCACCACCTGCTGGTCGATCTCGACACCCGGGAGCGGCGTGACCGAGGAGCCGGTCGCGATGACGATGTTCTTCGCGCGCACCTGCTGCCCGCCGACCTCGACCGTGTTCGCGTCGACGAAGGCGGCATGGCCCTTCAGCCACGTCACCTTGTTCTTCTTGAACAGAAATTCGACGCCGCCGGTGAGCTGCTTGACCGCGTCCTTGCGCTGGCCGTGCATGGCGTCGAGGTCGAGGCTGAGCCCTTCGGTCTTGATCCCCATCTTGGCGAGCGCCCCGGTCGCCGCCTCGCGGTAGAATTCGCTCGCGTGGAGCAAAGCCTTGGACGGGATGCAGCCGACGTTGAGGCAAGTGCCGCCGAGCGTCTCGCGGCTTTCCGCGCAGGCCGTCTTCAGCCCGAGCTGCGCGGCGCGGATCGCGGCCACATAACCGCCGGGGCCGGCGCCGATCACCAGGACGTCATAGTCGAAATCAGCCATTGTCATTGCTCTCGCTTGGAAAGGGCGTCCGGCGGACCCGGACGGGATCGACGATGGTCATGTGGCCTTCGAGCGCGCTAAAGTCGAGTAGCGGCAGCAGCCGATCGATCACCGCCAGCACGTCGCGGGGACGATAGCGCAGGTAGATGACCGCCGGCGGCACGGGCAAGCCGCGCGCGAAGATCAGCTCGCCGAAATCGCGATCGAAAGTGACGAGAATGCGCTCGCCGTCCACCGCCATCGCGAGCACAGCCGGGTCTTCCGCCGTCGCATTGCTGAGCGCCAGGCGGAGCACGTCATGTCCCGCCGCTTGCAATGCCTCGGCGACCCGCCTGCCGACGTTGACGTCGAGCAGGAACCTCAAGCCGCCCTTGCTCGGCTGCGCGCGATCGCTTCCTCGTCATGGATCAGCTCGGCGGCGAAGGCGGCGGCGGCGGAAAGATATTCGGCTTTGATCCCCGGATATTCCTCGGCCATCTGCTCGACGCTCCACCCCGCCGCCATCAGGTCCAGCACCATTTCGACGGTGATCCGGCTGTCGACGAAGATCGGCTTGCCCCCATAGATATTGGGGTTGGAGTAGATCAGATCGCGCCAGTCCATCGCCACCCTCACAAATCGATCAGCAGCCGAGTTGGGTACTCAATAGCATTTTTGAGCGCGACCAGGAACGTCAACGCCTCG
>LWDI01000018.1 GCA_002083475.1 Proteobacteria bacterium SG_bin5 | reverse complement strand
TCGGCGGCGGCTTGCGCGGCGAGCGCGTCGGCGCGCGCTTGGGCGGCCGCCGATTGGCGCTTGGCGGCATCGAGCGCGCGCACCCCGGCGTCGGGGGCGGCGGCGCCCAGGCTCAGGCCCGCGCCGATCAGGAAAAACCGTCGCACCCCCCTATCCTTCGCGGTGATAGGGGTGGTTGGCAAGGATGCTCGTCGCCCGATAGAGTTGCTCGGCGAGCATCGCGCGCGCGAGCAGATGCGGCCAGGTGAGCCGCCCGAACGAGAGCAGCAGATCGGCCTCGGCGCGCTCGGCGTCACCGAAGCCGTCGGCCGCCCCGATCAGGAAACGCGCCTCGCGCACCCCCTCGTCGCGCCACCGGCCGAGCCGTTCGGCGAAGGCTTTCGAGCCGAGGATGTGGCCGGTCTCGTCGAGCAGCACTTGCTTGGTCGCGCCCGCGAGCGGCGGCGGCCGGCCGCCGGTGTCGGGCAGCTCGGTCAGCCGCGTCGGCCAGGCGATGCGCTGGAGATAGCGATCGACCAGCTCGGCTTCGGGCGACCGCCCGATCCGCCCGCGCGCGACGATGTGGAGCAGCATGCCGCCGCTCTATCAGCCGGGGCGGCCGAGGGACAGATGGGGGGAACCACTGTCGCGCTGGCGCCCCGCCGGAAATCACCGCGTGACTCGAGCCGTGCGTTGCTACCGTTCGTGCCGAGCTCGTCGAGGCACCGTTCTTCTTGTCGACCGTCGCAAGGAAGGACTACCCTTCGACAAGGGCAGGGCGAACGCTGCTAATCCATATCGGCCAAGGCCGTCGATCAGAGCGGCACCCCGGCTCGGGGGCCGGGGTGCCGATCGAGCGTCGGGCGCGGCGTGCGTCGATCCGAGCCGACGCCGGTCTTGCGCCCCCGAAAAAGGGGCGAAACGGGGGCGCAAGTCTCGCTTAGATCTTCGCGGCCGAGAGGATCGCGCCGCCCTTGCCATTTTGCACGAGCACCGCGGTCTTGAGCCCGGCGGGGGCGGCGGGCAGCGTGTAGCTCTGCGCCTTGCCGGTCCAGGCGCCGACGTTCACCAGCTGCTTGACGATGTTGCGGTGGGGGATGGTGACGCCTTCGTTCTCGCCGCCGCGCACCGCGACGTCGAGCGTGCGCGGATCATAGCGCACCACCCACACGATCGCCTTGGCGGGGGCGCCGGCGCCGATCGCGACCTTGCCGCCCTCGGCCTTGATCGCCGGGCCGTCCTTGCGGACGTTGCGCGCGATCGCCGCGTTGAGCTCGCCCTCGCGGCTGCCGAGCACCGCGTCGCGGCCGTTGACGATCACTTGCGGGGTCGCGACCACGGGGCGGCCGGCGGCATGGGCATAATCCCATTGGCGCGCGGTATAGGCCGGGCTGCCGAACGTGTCCTTCCAGCCGAGATCGTCCCAATAAGTCACCGCGAACGACAGCGGGATCACGTCGTTGCGATCGGCGAGGCGGTTGACGACCTTGTCGGCCGGCGGGCAGCTCGAGCAACCCTGGCTCTGATAAAGCTCGACGACGACCGGGTGCGCCGGGTCGCCCGCTTGGGCGGTCTGGGCCTTGCCCTTGGCGGCCGGGGCGATGGGGTTGGCAGTCGCGCCCGAGCAAGCGGCGAGCGCGAGGGCGGAAGTGAGGGCGAGAAGCGAGCGCATCGGTGAAGCTCCTGAAAATGGGGAAGGCCGAACCTTCTGCTTGCCCTTACGCTTGCCCGCCGGGGGCGGTTACAGCGGCGCCGCGTGATTTCGCGCGCGGGGGCCGGATTTGGGCGGGGTTGGAATAAATATCGGGCTTTTCGGGGATGGGATCAACCGAGGACGCTCGCCCAGGGCAAGGGCCGAGCGCAAATCCTAGAGTCTGTCCTATTCAAAGGGAAACCCCGTTCGTGCCGACCCCCCGGGTCTGGGCTTCGCCAAGCCCGAGGACAGGCTTCGGCTTCGCCGAAGTCGAGGCACTTGCTCGGGGCGCGGCGCCCGGCATCATGCCCCCGATGCTCAAACACCGCCACCCCGGCCGGGCGGCCGGGGTATCGGGTCGGTCGGTGGGGTAAAGACCGCGCGCGCCGCTACCAGCGCAGCAGCCGCGGCCCCGCCAGTGCGCCGATCGCCGCCGCGATCGCGATCCCCAAACTATACCAGGTCACCACGAAGGTCGCGGTCACCTCGCTGCAATGGAGCGCATAGATCGCCGCCGAGGTCGCCCCCGCCGTCACGCCCAGCGCGGCGCCGGCGGTGCGCAGCCGGGTCGGTGCGAAGCGTCGGAATGCCCAGAGCAGCCCGGCGAAGATCGGCAGCGAGAGCAAGCTCACCCAGAGCATGCACTGCCAATTGCTGTGCCCCATCACCATCGCCATGCGATGATCGGCGGGGGCGGCGGCGAGTTCGGCGACCGACCCGACCATTAGCAGCACCACCGGCACCGCGAGCAACCAGGCCGAGCGCCACGGCGGCGATTCGGGGCGCGCCGCGCGCAGCACCGCCATCACCGCGATCACGCCGAGCGACAGGCTATAGCCCCATTTCATCAGGAAATGGCCCTGCATCATCGCGCTCGGCAGATCGCCGCGCAGCCCGAGCCCCCCCGCGATCAACGCGAAGGCGCCGGCGGCGCCGAGCAACAGCCCGGCGAGCACGCGCTGCTCGACCGCGTGGCGCGGCACCGGCCGCGTGCTGGCGGCCAGGCTCTGGATCAACTCTTCGGTGCGCATCGACGTCACTTGCCCTTCAACCGCGCCGCGAGCGCCTTCAGCCCGCGATGCACGGAAACTTTCACATCGGCCTCGCTAATGCCCTGCGCCTGCGCGGCTTCGGCAACGCTTTGGCCATCGATCTTGGTCCGCCTGATCGCCTCGGCCTGTTTGGGGGAGACCCCTTCGAGCAAGGCATCGACGTCCAGCTTGGCGCTGGCCGCGTCCTGATAGCCCTCGGCGACCAGAATATCGGCCAGATCCTCGAACGGCACCGTCTGCTTGGTGCGGCGGAAATGATCGATCATCTTGTAGCGGGCGACCGCATAGGCCCAGGCCGTGAACGGCCGGTCGCGGTCGTAGCTGGCGCGCCTCGTGTGAATGGCGATCAGCGTTTCCTGCACCAGATCCTCGACATCGTCCGCCGCCCCCCGCAGGCGGCGCGCGAAAAAGGATCGCAGCAACGGCAAAAGCGCGGTCAGCAACGCGTTCTGGGCGGCGGCGTCGCCTTCCAGGCCACGCACCATCCAGGCTTTGAGCTGGTCCTCGCTCGTCCTTCGCTGCACTCCCGACAAGGCCATTCGACGCGCGCGCTCCCCCGGTTACACGGGCTGGTTGAATAATTTGCATATCGTGCCCGGCGGCGAATGTAACCTCCCGCGCGGCTGGCGCGGATAGGCTTATGTGACCTGCCCTTGTGCCTCCCGGGGTCACCAGACGGCGGTATCGTGGTTCCGCCGCCGTCCGTCACGGGGGGCGCTTGCCCTCTTCGCCCCACCCGCTATCGCTCGGTGATCGGGAAGAAGGAGAGGGACATGCGCGAAGCCGCGATCGTCAGCACCGCGCGCACCGCGATCGGCAAGGCCTATCGCGGCGCGTTCAACATCACCGAGGCGCCGGTGCTCGCGGGCCATGTGATGAACGCGGCGGTCGCGCGCGCGGGCGTCGACCCGGCGCGGATCGACGAGGTGTTCTGGGGCGTGGGCAATCAATGGGGCACGCAAGGGGGGAATGCGGGCCGGATGGGCGTGTTCGCCGCCGGGCTGCCGCTGTCGGTGCCGGCCTTCACGCTCGATCGCAAATGCGGCTCGGGGTTGACGGCGGTCGCGCTCGCCGCGCGTTCGATCATCTGCGACGAGATCGACGTGGCGCTGGCGGGCGGCATGGAATCGATCAGCTTCACGGTCACCAAGGACGCGCCGCGCCACGTCAACGCCTCGGTCACGCGCCAGGTGCCGGCGGCCTATGCGCCGATGATCGAAACCGCCGAGATCGTCGCCGAACGCTATGGCATCAGCCGCGAGGCGCAGGATCTTTATGGCGCCGAGAGCCAGCAGCGCGCGGCGCGCGGGCTCGCGACGGGCGCCTTCGCCGAGGAGATCGTGCCGATCACCGTGACGCGCGCGCTGCTCGACAAGGCGGGCGAGCGGATCGGCGAAGAGCAAGTAACCGTCACCCAGGACGAGGGCATCCGCCCGGGGACGACCTATGAAGCGCTCGCGGGGCTCAAGACGGTGTGGCCGGGCGGCGCGTTCAGCGGCCCGGGCGCGAACGTCACCGCCGGCAATGCCAGCCAGCTTTCGGACGGCGCCTCGTGCCAATTGCTGATGGACCGCGCCACCGCCGAGGCCGAGGGGCGCGAGGTGCTGGGCGTCTATCGCGGCTTTCAGGTCGCCGGCTGCGCGCCCGACGAAATGGGCATCGGCCCGGTTTTCGCCATCCCCAAATTGCTCGCGCGCGCGGGGCTGAGCGTGGCGGACATCGGCCTGTGGGAGCTGAACGAAGCCTTCGCCTCGCAATGCCTTTATTGCCGCGATACGCTCGGCATCGATCCGGAAAAATACAACGTCAACGGCGGCGCGATCGCGATCGGCCATCCCTTCGGCATGACCGGCTCGCGCCTCGTCGGCCACGCGCTGATCGAGGGGCGCAAGCGCGGGGTACGCTGGGTGGTGGTCGCGATGTGCACCGCCGGCGGCCAAGGCGCGGCGGGGTTGTTCGAGATCGTTTAGGCGAAGAGCACGGGATCAAGTTGGGCGGAGTCTAGTTATACTTTTGAATCTACGGAGAATTAGCCGATCGCGCCCGAGTTGTTATGGCGCTGACATGAAGACGAATCGCTGTTATGTTCCGCCTCGATAAGAGAGGAGGCGATGATGAACGGCGCCAAGATCGTGTCCGCAGAACAGGAAAACGTGAAGGGTGGCGGTATCCCGCATCGGCCGCACAGCCATCGCCGACCGTCCGTGCCCATTTCAGCCCCCGCACAAACCCGTCATTTTCTTTTTCGCATCCCCGAAGAAATTAATCCCCGCTGGGTCGACGAAGATAAAAAAAGGTCTGCGCTGTGGGCGCTTTTGCTAACACGAATAAATTACGCGATCAAAAATTTAGCTCATAGACTTGGGGGGCGAACCGATAAAAGATTATGGATCAAGGCGATTACGCCGAAACCAAGTTCTAATGATCTTATTGCTAGCGAGTCAAATAGTATCGATGTGATTTTCTCCGGGGAGAGCAGTGCAAGAATAAGAATAAGAGTCGCTGTTTTTTTTGGAGTGCTTCTCGATATCCGTGATATGGGACAAATTGGAATCGGGCGATGGAATTGCAAAAACAATCGAGAATTGCCCTAATAGCGAAGTTCCAAACGCCGGACTGTCTGATCTCTATTTAGACAAAAAAAATCTCTATTAGAGATATATTAAGTGAATTACTAATTAAAGACGTTCGAGGCGACGTAATTAGGAATCTTTATGACGGCAATTCGGAATATGAGCGCACGATGAAAGAATTGGCTGACGTATATCCTGATGCGTCAGGTGTTCAGTCGCTATTGTCGGTGCCATATGCTGCATTTAACGGTGTGATCATACACACCAATATGTTTAAAAACGCGGAAGAAACTTTAGAATTCGATAAGTGGACAGCAGTTCAACCGAAGCTTGCGAGCGGAATTTGCAAGGCATTAAGCAGTAATTTCAAGCTTTTTGAAACTTTCCTATCCAACTCCTGGCAAAATTATGATCCGGCTATCGCTCCTGATGTCGAAACTCCAAAGCCTGCGCCCGACGGTATTCTTTGCGGCATGCTCAGCGGTCACGCTTTATATGCTTCAGCCCTGGCGATGACGAGCGATGCGAGAAACCAAGTTAATTATATGGTAGTATATGATCGTGACTCCGAAGATCAGCTCGGACGCCTAATTCATCGACTGCATGTTTTGGGAGAATTGCGGTTATGTGCTCTAATGGATTTTGATGCCGAGGGTAGATGGGGAAATGAAAACTCTTGCCAAACTGGCGAGCCCGCTAACCTAAATCAAGCGGGCCAGTTAATACATAAAATCGACAAGGATATTACCGATTTTCGTGCGGAATCTAGTAATATAAAAACAATACACAATGCTGAGAGCGAGTCTTTGGAGCTTACTTATAAAAGTAAACTAGTTGAATTCGCTGAACGCTTTAATAAGTTGGATCGTTGTGCGGTGGGAGGTTTAAGCTTTAGAATAGAACGATCAAGATACTATGCCGCCAGCTTTCGCAATCAGGTGAAAGACCTGCGAATCGTGCGAATCGAGGGTTGGCAACCTTATCATGAATTTGTAAGGCGCTACTTATTTCAAATATTCGACGGCATTCAAAGTATAGGCCGGCGATACGAAGCGCTTGGCCGTAAAATTGATCGACTTCGCGCCGACGCTCAAGTGGCGCAGATAGCTTCATTGCTGCGAAAAGCTGAATTGGTAGGATATATTGCGGCAAATTATTATGGATTTTCGATATTATACAAAATTGAGGCGCCCTATGAATTCATGCATTGTATCGCGATCTGGTTTTCAGCCGGTCTGCTGATTTTTACGATCGTACGCTGGTTATTAGCGGAATGGCGAGCGAACGCCTATCGAAAAAGGGACGCCGATCGGCGGCGCTAGACGAGGTGGCGGTGGCGTGACAGAGGGTCGCCCCTGAGAAAGACGGCCGAGAGTGCGGCCTCGTAATCGGATGGACGGTAACCTTTGGCGCGCGCCAGATTGACCAATTGCCTCGGGGTGCCGCCCCGCCTTTGGTGGCGTCGTCGCGGCGCGGGGGTGATTCTCGCGCTCGCGGTCGAGCTGTTGCTGTTGCTCGCGCTGCTCACGCTCGCGCCGCGCCCGGTGCCGCGCTTCAAGGGGCAGGCGGAGAAGACGTTCGAGCTCGCCAATGTCGATGCCGACAACGCCCCCGCGACCAAAAGCCGCAGCCGCGTCCAACCCCATGCCAAAGCGGCGCCGAACCCCGCCGATCGCGCCAAGCCCGCCCCCGCGCGCGCCGAAAGCCAACCCCCCGCGCCCGAGCCGCTCGGCGAGATTCCCGGGCTGCTGCATTTGTCGCGCGAGGATTATGCCGCGAGCGACATCGGCAAGATCAAGCGCGCGCCCGCCGCCGCCCCCGCCGAACTCGCCGACGCGGGCGGACCCGACGGCTCGGGCGACAGCGCGCCGATCGGCAACGCCCCCAATGGCGAGCCGCTCTACGCCGCCGAATGGTTCCGCCGGCCGCGCGACGCCGAGCTTTCGCCCTATCTCGCCAAGGCCCGCGCCGCGCCCGGCGGCTGGGGGCTGATCGCCTGCCAGACCGCGCCGCGCTACCGCGTGGAGAATTGCCAGATTTTGGGCGAATCGCCGGCCGGGTCGAGCCTGGGCTATCAAGTGCGCGAGGCGGCGTGGCAATTCCAGGTGCTGCCGCCGCGCAAGGGCGGCAAGCCGCTGATCGGCGCCTGGGTGCGGATTTTGATCACGCTGCGCGAGGGGTGAGCGCCGAAAAATCCGCCCCGTTCGCGGGGACGAGGTTCAGCCCTCCACCAACCGCGTCTTGATTACCGGATGGCTTTCGAGCGTGCGGTGGACCGGGCAGCGATCGGCGATGCCGAGCAGCCGCGCGCGCTGCGCCGCGTCCAGATCGCCTTCGAGCCGTAGCTCGCGGCTCAGCACTTCGATCTTGGGCTTGCCCTCGCCGGTCGCGGCGCAATCCTCGCTATGGCAGCGCTGGTGGGTGAGCTCGACCGAAACGCCCTTCAGCGGCATTTTCTCGCGATCGGCGACCAGCTTGATCGTCATCGCGGTGCAGGTGCCGAGCGCGGCGAGCAGCAGATCGTAGGGCGTCGGCCCCAGATCATTGCCCCCCACGCGCAGCGGCTCGTCGGCGAGGAAACTATGCCCGGCGCTTTCGACGATCGCGGTGAATTTGGCGTCGGTCGTCGTCACCCGCACGCGCCCCTCCTCGGGCGCGTCGGCGGCGGTCGCGGCGCCGAGATAGGGCTCGACCCAGGCCGCGATGATCGCGGCGGCATAAGCGGCGGGCGCGGCTTGCGTGAGCAGATGATCGGCGCCGTCCAAGGCGACGAAGCTCTTGGGGTGTTTGGCCGCGGCGAAGATTTGCGCGGCGTTCTCCAGCCCCACGGTCGCGTCGGTCGGCGCGTGGAGCACCAGCAGCGCGCGCTTCAGCCGCGCGAGCCGCCCGGCTTGATCCTGCCCCTCGACCGCGTGGAGGAAAGCGTCGCTCACCTCGAACGGGCGCCCGCCGATCGTCACTTGCGCCTGGCCCTGCGCGCGCACCGCCGCGACTTGGTCGCCCAATTGGTGGAGCACATGCGCGGGATCATAGGGCGCGCCGATCGTCACCACCGCTTTCGCCTCGGGAATATGCTCGGCCGCCGCGATCACCGCCGCGCCGCCGAGCGAGTGGCCGATCAGGATCGCCGGCCCCCCCAGATCGCCGCGCAGGAAATCGGCGGCCGCGACCAGATCCTGCACGTTGGCGGCGAAATGGCTGTCGGCGAAGCTGCCTTCGGACTTGCCGAGCCCGGTGAAATCGAACGCGAGCGTTGCGATGCCATGTTCGGCGAGCGCCATCCCGATCCGCCGCGCGCCGTGGCTCGCCGCAGTGCAAGTGAAGCAATGCGCGAACAAGGCGACCGCGCGCACCCGCCCCGGGGGCAGCTCGATCCGCCCATGGAGCCGCAACCCGTTCGCATTGGTGAACTGGACGTCACGCCGCATCGCTTGGGCCTCCCCTGGTCGCGCCATGGCTATCGACGGCGCGGCGCCTGGTCTAGGACGAATCGGTATCGCGAGGGAGCGGGTAAGATGGCGACGGCATGGGTAACGGGCGCCTCGGCGGGGCTGGGCGAGGGGTTCGCGCGCAAGCTCGCCGCGCGCGGGCATGATCTGATCCTCACCGCGCGCCGCGCCGATCGGCTCGAGGCGCTCGCCGCCGAGCTGCGGGCGGGCGGGCGCCAGGTTCACGTCCTCCCCGCCGATCTCGCCAAGCCCGGCGCGGTCGACGCGCTGATGGCCGAGATCGCGCGCGCCGGGCTGTCGGTGAACCTGCTCGTCAACAATGCGGGCTTCGGCCTGCGCGGCGCCTTCGCCGAGCTCGACCGCGCCAAACAGGCCGAGATGATCGACCTAAACTGCCGCGCGCTGGTCGAGCTGTGCCATGCGGTGCTGCCGGGCATGATCCAGATGCGCCAGGGCGGTATTTTGAACGTCGCCTCCACCGCCGCCTTCCAGCCGGGGCCATGGATGAGCGTCTATTATGCGACCAAGGCCTTCGTGCTGAGCTTTTCCGAAGGGCTGCACGAGGAAGTGAAGGCGCAAGGCGTGCGCGTGGCGGCGCTTTGCCCCGGGGCGACGCGCACCGAATTCGGCGCGATTTCGGACATGGAAAGCTCGCGGCTGTTCAAAATGCTCGCGGGCGAGGCGGAGCAAGTGATCGACGACGGCTTGCGCGCGCTCGATCGCAACCAAGCGGTGAAGGTCTCGGGGCTGGTCAACGCCGCGATCGCCGCGAGCCCGCGCTTCACCCCCCGCTGGCTCGCGCGCGCGATCGCGGGCGGGCTGCAGAAGCCGGGGTGAGGGGATTTTTTCTCACGCGAAGACGCGAAGGGCGGACGAACGGCGCGTGGCGCGCTTCATCGATCGGCGAATTGCTCGCACGAAGACACAAAGGGCTTGTTCTGGATCTCGCTCTTCGTGGCTTTGTGCCTTCGTGCGAGAATCGGCGCCTTCGCGCCTTTGCGTCTTCGCGTGAGAATAAAGCGCCCGCTGCCGCGGGAGCAGCCCTCGGCCCGACGCACGCCGCTTCTCCCCCGCGCCCCAATCGGCTAGAGCGCGCGGCGTGCACCCCATTCTCAGCCTCCGCGGCCTCACCAAGACTTACGCCTCGGGCCTCACCGCGCTCGACCGGGTCGATCTCGACATCGCGCGCGGGGAGATTTTCGCGCTGCTGGGGCCGAACGGCGCGGGCAAGACGACGCTGATCTCGATCGTCTGCGGCCTCGTCACGCCGAGCGCGGGCCAAGTGCGCGTCGCGGGGCACGACATCGTCGCCGATTATCGCGCCGCGCGCTTCCGCACCGGCCTCGTGCCGCAGGAACTCTCGACCGACGCGTTCGAGAAAGTGATCGACACGGTGCGCTTCAGCCGCGGCTTGTTCGGGCGCGGGCGGGATGACGCGCTGATCGAACGCTTGCTCACCGATTTGTCGCTGTGGGACAAGCGCGATGCCAAGATCATGGCGCTTTCGGGTGGGATGAAGCGGCGGGTGCTGATCGCCAAGGCGCTGGCGCACGAGCCCGAACTGCTCTTCCTCGACGAGCCGACCGCCGGCGTCGACGTCGAGCTGCGGCGCGACATGTGGCGGCTGGTGCGCGGCCTGCGTGAGCGCGGCACGACGATCATCCTCACCACCCATTATATCGAGGAGGCCGAGGAAATGGCCGACCGCGTGGGGGTGATCCTGAAAGGCCGGCTGATTCTGGTCGAGGACAAGGCGACGCTGATGAAGAAGCTCGGCAAGCGCACGCTGACCGTCTCCCTCGCCGAGCCGCTGAGCGACGTGCCGCCTGCGCTCGCGCCTTGGGGACCGGTGCTCAAGAACGGCGGCGCCGAGCTCGAATATGTGTTCGACGCGGCCTCCACCGAGCGCCCGGGCGTCGCCGGGATGCTGCGCGCGCTGAGCGACGCGGGCATCGGCTATAAGGACTTGAACACCCAGCAAAGCTCGCTCGAGGATATTTTCGTGGGGCTGCTCCACGGCGAAGGGGTCGGGGCATGACCGGGGTCAATTGGCACGGCATCTGGGCGATCTATCGCTTCGAACTCGCCCGCTTCCGCCGCACGCTCGCGACGAGCTTGCTCACCCCCGTCATCACCACCGCGCTTTATTTCGTGGTGTTCGGCTCGGCCATCGGCGGGCGGATCAATCTGGTCGACGGCATCCCCTATGCCGCCTTCATCGTGCCGGGGCTGATGCTGCTCTCGATGCTGACCGAGGGCATCGGCAATGCGAGCTTCGGCATTTATCTGCCCAAATGGTCGGGCACGATCTATGAATTGCTCTCGGCGCCGATGTCGCCGGTGGAGACGGTGGTCGCTTATGTCGGGGCGGCGGCGACCAAATCGCTGATCCTGGGGCTGGTGATCTTCGCGACCGCGCATCTCTTCGTCGCGCTGCCGATCGCGCATCCTTTCTACATGATCGCCTTCATGGCGCTGACCGCGATCACTTTCTGCCTGTTCGGCTTCGTGCTCGGCATTTGGGCGAATAGTTTCGAGCAGTTGCAGATCATCCCGCTCTTGGTGATCACCCCGCTGACCTTCCTGGGCGGCACTTTCTACTCGATCTCGATGCTGCCGCCCGCGTGGCAGAAGATCGCGCTGTTGAACCCGATCGTCTATTTGATCTCGGGCTTTCGCTGGACCTTCTTCGGGCGCGGCGACGTCTCGATCGGCTGGAGCCTGGGGGTGACGGGGGCGTTTCTGCTGCTCTGCCTGGGGGCTGTCGCCTGGATTTTCCGCACCGGCTGGCGGCTGAAGAATTAGCGCGTGATGACGTAGCGTCGACGTGTCACTGCGAAGCGCGCAGCGACGGAGCAATCCAGACTATGGGCGTCAAGGCTGGAGCGCTTCGCTCCGCTCGCAATGACGATGATGGTTCGGGCGATGATTCCCTCCGCCTAGAGCTGTTTGCGATCACACCGAATCAATGGCTCGACGGAGAAAGCTCCTCCACTGAAAGGGGAGGGGGGCGTAGGCGGGCAAATCA
>LWDI01000017.1 GCA_002083475.1 Proteobacteria bacterium SG_bin5 | reverse complement strand
GCGCGCGTCAGGAAATCCGCCGCGCCCCGCGCCGACATCAACCCCGAGGGGCTGCCCCCCATGCCGAGCCCGCCGCCTTCGGACTTTTGCAGCAGGATCACGCCCACCAGCACGGCGGCGATCAGGGCCTGAACGACCAGCAGGAAAGTGAACAACATGGCGGCGCCGAAATCCGTTCGCGAAAGGGAAATTGCAAAGCGCGGCTCATAGGCCAGCTGCGCGCGTCGATCAACCGCCGCCGCCGCGCCCCGCCGCCCGCCAAATCGGCGGCGGCGAAACAAATTTTTCGAATCGATGAAACCCGAGGGGCGTCAAGGCGTTACGCTCCCGTGTATCACCGAGAAGTAAGTGGGTCTTGAGCGTATGAATCCTCCCCCGGCCGCCGCGCAATTCCAGCTGGATCCGCACCATGCCGCCCCCGTGCTCGGCAGTTGGATGAGCGCGCTCATCGATTACGTCCGCTCGGGCGAGCCCGATCTCACCAACCGGCAGATGGCGCTGCTGATGCTCGTCTATCTCGAGCCCGGCCCCCACACCGTGCGCGGATTGGCACGCGCGCTCAACGTTTCGAAGCCCGTCATCACGCGCGCCTTGAACAGGCTCGGCGCGCTCGGCTATCTGCGCCGCCAAAGGGACGATAGCGACAAGCGCAACATCTATGTCGCGCGCACGGCCGAAGGGGCACATTTTCTTGAAGAATTCGGGCAGTTCATCGGCACCAACCAGCACGGCCAAGCCGAGCGCCAGCGAGTCCCCGCGTAGTTTCCACCTGAGCGGGCCGTCGCGCCCGCTCGATCCCCGGCAGCACCCGGTTCGCCGCGATCTGGCGGACATTCGCCTCGCCGAATACGTATTCGCCCCCCATTATGCGGCGCCGCTGCCTATGGTGGTGATCGCCCCGGCCGAATTGCGCGCGGGGCCGGAGGAGGAGGCGGAGATTTTGGCGACGCTCGCCCTGGGCGACAGTTTCGAAGCGCTCGATTTCGCGCATGGCAAGGCCTGGGGCGTCGCGGGTGGCCTGCCCGGTTACGTGCCGCGCGCCGCGCTCGCGACCCGGGACACGCGCTGATGCCGAGCCTGTTCATCGACGGCGCCGCGGGCACGACGGGCCTCGAAATTCGCGAGCGCCTGGCGGGCCGCGAAGAGCTCCACCTGATCACGCTCGACGAAAGCCGCCGCCGCGACGAAGCGGCGCGGCGCGCGGCGCTCAACGACGCCGATTTCGTGATCCTCTGCCTGCCCGACGACGCCGCGCGCGAGGCGGTCGCCCTGATCGACAATCCGAATACCCGCGTGATCGACGCCTCGACCGCGCACCGCGTCGCGCCCGGGTGGACCTATGGCATGGCCGAACTCGATCCCGGCCAGACGGCGGCGATCGCGCGCGCGCGCTTCGTGAGCAACCCGGGCTGCTACCCCACCGGTTTTCTCGCGCTCGTGCGCCCGCTGGTGCGCGCGGGGCTGGTGCCCGTCGATTGGCCGATCAGCGTCAACGCCGTGTCGGGCTATTCGGGGGGCGGCAAGGCGATGATCGCCGAGTTCGAGAGCGGCTACGAGCCGACCGCGTTTCGCGGCTATGGCCTCGCGCAAACGCACAAGCATGTGCCCGAAATGCAGCGCCATGCCGGGCTCGCCCATCCGCCGATCTTCATGCCGGCGGTGGTGCGCGTCTATCGCGGGATGCTGGTCGAGGTGCCGCTGCCGCTCCACGCGCTGCCCGGCCGCCCGCGCCGCGCCGCGATCGAGGCGGCGCTGGTCGACGCCTATGCCGACGCGCCGCTCGTCACCGTCGCGACCGACGCCGCGAGCCTCGCGCGGATCGAGGAAAATGCGGGCACCGACCGGGTGACGCTGCGCGTGTGCGGCCATGACGATCAGGCGCGGCTGATCGCGACGCTCGACAATCTGGGCAAAGGCGCCGCCGGGGCGGCGGTGCAGAATCTCAATATCATGGCGGGGCTCGATCCGCTCGCGGGGCTGAAAGCATGAGCGCTGCCACCAAATTGCTGTTGTTCGGCGCGACCGGGGATCTCGCCCAGCGGATGCTGCTGCCCTCGCTCTACGGGCTCCATGCCGATGGGCTGCTGCCCGAGTCGCTCGCGATCACCGGCACCGCGCGCTCGACGCATGACGATGCGAGCTACCGCGCCTTCGCGGGGCAAGCGCTCGACACGTTCCTCCCTGCCGATCGCCGCGATCCGGCGCAGGTCGAAAGCTTCCTCGCCCGGCTCGGCTATCAGCCGCTCGACGCCGCCGACCCGGCGGGGTTCGGCGCGCTGGCGGATAAGGTCGGCGGCTGCGCGGGCGGGCTCGCGATTTTCCTCTCGACCGCGCCCTCGCTTTTCCGTCCGACGATCGGCGGGCTGCAAGGCGCGGGGTTGGCGGGCGACGGGGTGCGGATCGGGCTCGAAAAGCCGCTCGGCACCGATCTCGCCTCCAGCCGCGAGATCAACGACGCGGTGGCGCAGGCCTTCCCCGAGGAACGGACTTTCCGCATCGATCATTATCTGGGCAAGGAAACCGTTCAGAACATCCTCGCGCTGCGCTTCGGCAACGCGCTGTTCGAGCCGGTGTGGAACGCACGCGGCATCGATCACGTCCAGATCACCGTCTCCGAAACCGTCGGGCTGGAGGGCCGGGCGGGCTATTATGACGGCTCGGGCGCTTTGCGCGACATGGTGCAGAACCATATGCTGCAACTCCTGTCGCTGATCGCGATGGAGCCCCCGGCGCGCTTCGACGGCACCGCGATCCGCGACGAGAAAGTGAAAGTGCTGCGCTCGCTGCGGCGGATGCGCACCGCCGATGTGCCGGTGCTCACCGTCACCGGCCAATATGGCGCGGGCGCGGTGAAGGGCGAGATCGTGCGCGGCTATGCCGAGGAGCTCGAGCGCGCCTCCACCACCGAGACCTTCGTCGCGCTGAAGGCGCATGTCGATAATTGGCGCTGGCAGGGCGTGCCCTTTTATTTGCGCACCGGCAAAAGGCTGCCCGCGCGCCAGTCTGAAATCGTCGTACAATTCAAGCCCGTGCCGCATTCGATCTTCGAGGAACGCGGCGGACGGTTGCAGCCCAATACCCTCGTCATTCGTTTGCAGCCCGAGGAATATGTGCGGCTGCTGGTGATGGCGAAAGAGCCGGGGCTCGACCGCGAGGGACTGCGGCTGCGCGAAGTGCCGCTCGATCTGTCGCTCGACACCGAATTCGCCGGCACGCGGCGGCGCATCGCTTATGAGCGGCTGCTGCTCGATCTGATCGAGGGCGACCCGACCTTGTTCGTCCGCCGCGACGAGGTGGAGGCGCAGTGGGAATGGATCGACGCGATCCGCGCCGGTTGGGCCGCGAACGATATGAAGCCCCGCCCCTATCCGGCGGGCAGTTGGGGGCCATCCGCCGCGATCGCGCTCACCGAGCGCGACGGGGTGACTTGGCACGAGGGGTAATCTGTGCCGTCCACCAAAGCTCCTCCCCTGAAAGGGGAGGGGGACCACGCGAAGCGTGGTGGAGGGGTAGCGCCCTCGAACGGCTCAGGATACCCCTCCGTCAGGGGCTAGCGCCCCTGCCACCTCCCCTTGCAGGGGAGGAACTGGTTATTATGAGCACGCCGCGCTCGCACGATAGGAACGACGCATGACCGAGATCGAATGGTGGGATTATGACAATGCCACCCAAATGGCCTGCGCGGTGGCGCAAGACGCGCAGTTCATCATCGAAAGCGCGATCGAGGCGCGCGGCAACGCGGTGATCGCGCTGCCCGGCGGCAAGACCCCGCTGCCCATTTACGACCGCCTCGCCGACGCCAAGCTCGATTGGCAACGGGTGACGATCATCCCGACCGACGATCGGCTGGTCGCGATGGGCGATCCGCTGTCGAACGTCACCGCGATCGCCAAGGTCTTCATGCCCAAGGGCGCGCGCGTGCTGCCGATCACCAGCGAGGCGGCGAGCGACCACAAGGCCGCCGGGCGCGCCGCCGATGCACGGTTGCGCGACGTCCATTGGCCGCTCGATCTCTGCCTGCTCGGCGTCGGCAATGACGGCCACACCGCCTCGATCTTTCGCGGCCCCGATTTCGACGAAGCGGTCGCCGGCCCGCGCGATCGCCGCGCGGTCGGCGTGATGCCCGATCCGCTGCCGCCCGAAGCCCCGGTCGCGCGCGTCACCCTCACCGCCCATGCCATCGGCCTGTCGCGCGCGCTGATGATCGCGGTTTCGGGCCAAGCCAAGCGCGACGTGATCGAAGCGGCGATCGAGGAAGGCGCCGCCTCTCCCTATCCGATCGGCCGGGTGCTCGCCGATGTCGAGCTGCCCGTCGATATTCATTGGAGCGCCTGATGCCGCTGCACCCCGCCATCGCCGCCGTCACCGATCGCGTGATCGAACGCTCGCGCCCCACCCGCGCCGCCTATCTCGCGCTGATCGAGCGCGAGCGCGACCAGGGGATCGACCGACCCAAGCTCGGCTGCGCGAACCTGGCGCACGGCTATGCCGGCACCGAGGAAGATCGCGACACGATGCGCGCCGGCGCGGTGAACATCGGCATCGTCACCGCCTATAACGACATGCTCTCGGCGCATGCGACTTACTATCGCTACCCCGAGCAGATGAAGGTCTTCGCGCGCGAAGTCGGCGCGACGGCGCAGGTCGCGGGCGGCGTGCCGGCGATGTGCGACGGGGTGACGCAAGGTTACCCGGGCATGGAATTGTCGCTGTTCAGTCGCGACACCATCGCGCTGTCGACCGCGATCGCGCTCAGCCACGGCATGTTCGAAAGCGCGGCCTTGCTCGGCATTTGCGACAAGATCGTGCCGGGGCTGCTGATCGGCGCGTTGCGCTTCGGCCATTTGCCGATGATCCTGGTGCCCGGCGGGCCGATGCCCTCGGGCCTGCCCAACAAGGACAAGGCCAAGGTCCGCGAAGCCTATGCGGAAGGCAAAGTCGGCAAGGAAGAATTGCTCGACGCCGAGATCGCCGCTTATCACTCCAAGGGCACTTGCACTTTTTACGGCACGGCCAATTCGAACCAGATGATGATGGAGCTGATGGGGCTCCACATCCCCGGCGCCGCTTTCGTCAATCCGGGCACCAAGCTGCGCCAGGAGCTGACCCGCGCAGCCGTCCACCGGCTGGCCGAGATCAGCTGGAAGGGCCAGGATTATCGCCCGCTGGGCCACTGCGTGGACGAGAAAGCGATCGTCAACGCCGCGATCGGCCTGCTCGCGACCGGCGGCTCGACCAATCACTTGATCCATCTGCCGGCGATCGCGCGCGCGGCGGGGATCGTGATCGATTGGGAGGATTTCGATCGCCTGTCGCGCGTGGTGCCGCTCTTGGCGCGGGTCTATCCCAATGGCTCGGCGGACGTGAACCAGTTCGAGGCGGCGGGCGGCGTCGCTTATATCGTGCGCGAGTTGCTCGGCGCGGGGCTGCTCCACCGCGATCTGCTGACGGTCTCGGACGATGATCTGGGCGCCTATGCGCGCCGCCCCGAGCTGGAGGGCGACGCGATCGTCTGGCGCGATCCCGGCCCCAGCCGCGACGAGAATATCGTCCGCCCGGCGAGCAGCCCCTTTTCGCCCGAGGGAGGCTTCCGCATCCTCACCGGCAATTTGGGGCGCGCCTGCATCAAGGTCTCGGCGGTCGAGCGCGAGCGCTGGGTGATCGAGGCGCCGGCGCGGGTGTTCGACGATCAGCTCCAAGTGCAGCAGGCGTTCAAGGCGGGCGAGCTGGAGCGCGACGTGATCGTGGTCGTGCGCTTCCAGGGGCCGCGCGCCAACGGCATGCCCGAGCTGCACAAGCTGACCCCCGTGCTCGGCGTGCTGCAGAACCGGGGCTTCCGCGTGGCGCTCGTCACCGATGGGCGCATGTCGGGCGCGTCGGGCAAAGTGCCGAGCGCGATCCATTGCTCGCCCGAGGCGCTCGGCGGCGGCCCGCTGGCGCGGGTGCGCGACGGCGACGTGATCCGCTTGGATGCCGAGGCCGGGGTGCTCGAGGCGAAGGTCGATGCCGCCGAATGGGCCGCGCGCCCGCTCGCGCGGTGCCCGCACGACCAGACGGGCACCGGCCGCGAGCTGTTCGCGCTGTTCCGCGAGCGCGCGGACGAGGCCGAAGCGGGCGCCTCGCCGCTGCTCGCGGCGATGGGGGTGTGAGATAAAGCCCCTCTCCGGCGTGCGGGAGCGGGTTGGGTGAGGGTAAAGCATCGAAGCGCCGCGCGTGAAGCCCCCTCACCCCAACCCTCTCCCGCACGCGGGAGAGGGAGTGATGAACTGGGGATCGCGGTGCCTTCTCCCCCTTGGGGAGCGGGGGCGATAGCCTGAGCATAGCCCTCTCCCCCTTGGGGAGAGGGTTGGGTGAGGGGGTGGCCCGGGGCGCGACATGCGATCGAAGGAGAGGGAGCAAAAGTGAATCTCGTCACGGTCGATATCGGGGGCACCCATGCCCGTTTCGCGCTGGCCGACGTGGCGGGCGGGCGGGTCATCGCGCTGGGCAAACCAGTCACGCTCAAGACCGCCGAATATGCGAGCCTCCAGACCGCCTGGCAGGCGTTCGGCGCGCAGGCCGGCCCGCTCCCCCGCGCCGCCGCGATCGCGGTTGCCTCGCCGGTCGGCGGCGAGCTCATCAAGCTCACCAACAATCCCTGGATCATCCGGCCGGCGCTGGTGCGCGAACGGCTCGACGTCGACGATTTCGTGCTGATCAACGATTTCGGCGCGGTCGGCCATGCGGTCGCGCAGCTCGGCCCCGAGCATTTCGAGCATCTCTGCGGCCCCGACGCGCCGCTCCCCGCGCAAGGCAGCCTCACCGTCTGCGGCCCGGGCACCGGGCTCGGCGTCGCGCTCGTCCACCGGGGACCGCGCGGCTATCAGGTGATCGAGACCGAGGGCGGGCATATGGATTTCGCCCCGCTCGACGGGCTCGAGGACGCGATGCTCAAGCGCCTCCGCAAAACCTATACGCGCGTCTCGGCCGAGCGGATCTGCGCCGGCCCCGGCATCATCGCGATCTACGAAACGCTCGCCGAGATCGAGGGGCGCGCGGTGCCGCGGCTCGACGACAAGGCGATCTGGACGATGGCGCTCGAAGGCAGCGACAGCCTGGCGCTCGCCGCGCTGGACCGGTTCTGCCTGAGCCTGGGCGCGGTCGCGGGCGATCTCGCGCTCGCGCAAGGGGCGAAAGGCGTGGTGATCGCCGGCGGGCTCGGGCTCAGGCTCAAGGACCATCTCGCGCGCTCGGGCTTCAGCGAGCGTTTCGCCGCCAAGGGGCGTTTCCGCTCGCTGATGGAAGACATCCCCGTCAAGCTCGTCACTCACCCCCAACCCGGCCTGTTCGGCGCCGCCGCCGCCTTCGCCCAGGAGCATGCCCAATGACGATCGAGCAGATCATGCGCACCAGCCCGGTGATCCCGGTGCTGGTGATCGAGGACGCCGCCACCGCCCGCC
Source organism: Proteobacteria bacterium SG_bin5 (assembly GCA_002083475.1). Taxonomy (GTDB): domain Bacteria; phylum Pseudomonadota; class Alphaproteobacteria; order Sphingomonadales; family Sphingomonadaceae; genus Sphingomonas. The sequence continues at coordinate 2,345 of LWDI01000017.1, read as the reverse complement.
CGCTCGCCGAGGCGCTGGTCGCGGGCGGCTTGCGGGTGCTGGAGGTGACGCTGCGCACCCCGGCCGCGCTCGATGCGATCGCGGCGATGAAGCAGGTGCCGGGCGCGATCGTCGGCGCGGGCACCGTCGTCGGCCATAATCAGTTCGATCAGGCAATGGCCGCCGGCGCCGAATTCATCGTCGCCCCCGGCCTCACCGAAGCGCTCGCCGAGCCGATCATCGCGAGCGGCGTGCCCTTCCTCCCGGGCGTCGCGACGGCGGGCGATCTGATGCGCGGCTATGCGCTGGGGCTCAGGCACTTCAAATTCTTCCCCGCCGAAGCCTCGGGCGGGGTGAAGGCGCTCAAAAGCCTCGCCGCGCCTTTTTACGAAGCGCGCTTCTGCCCAACGGGGGGAATCACGCGCGAGAATGCCGCCGATTATCTCGCGCAGCCGGCGGTGCTCTGCGTCGGCGGCACCTGGCTCGGCAAGGGCGCGCCCGATGAGATCGAACGCGACGCCCGCGCCGCCGCCGCTTTCCCGCGCGCCGCGCTCGGCTGATCGCCTTCACGCAAGCTCTTGGTGGCGGCGAAACAAGCTGTTAGGGACGAGGCGACCGCGGGGGCGGAACAGGGACGTGACGATGAGCGACAAGCGGCGCCCCGCCTTGCTGTCCGCCAATCCTTATGGCGCGGGACTGCCACTCGCCGAACTGCTCGAACGCTGTGGGATCGGCATCCATCGTTATGACGTGCGCAGCGGGCGAATCGACTGGGATCCGCTGATCCACCGCATCTGGGGCTTCGCCAAGGACGAACCGGTGACCTATGACCGCTGGTGCGCGGCGGTCCACCCCGAGGATCGCGCCGCGGTCGAAGCGCGCGTCGCCGCCGCGCTCGATCCCCAGGGTCCGGGCATGTACGAGGCGCAATATCGCGTGCGGCCGGTCGATGGCGGCCCCGAACAATGGGTGCACGCGACCGGCACGGTGACGTTCGAACAGGGCCAGGCGGTGCGATTGGAGGGCACGGTGCAGCGCCTCCATTATCCCTCGCTGATCGAGGGCAAGCTGCGCCAGAGCGAGGAGCGCGCGCTCGAAAGCACGCATGAGGCGGCGGCGGTCTATGAAGCAGCCCCGCTCGGCATCGTGTTGTTCGACACCGATTTCCGCTTCAAGCGGATCAACTCGCGCCTGGCGATGATCAACGGCTTGCCGCCCGAGGCGCATTATGGCCGCGCGATCGAGGAGATTTTGCCGCCCGAGACGTGCGCGGCATTGCGCGCGATCCAGCCGCGCTTGCTGGCGGGCGAGGAAATCGGCGGGATCGAGATCACCGGTTGGGACGCCGTCGCCGGCGCCGAAACCAGCTGGCTCGTCGCCTATCGCCCGTTGCGCGACGGGGCGCGCCACGTGACCGGCTTTCTGGGCACGATCATCGACATCACCGAGCGCAAACAGGCCGAGGCGCGCGAGAAATTGCTGGCGCGCGAGGTCGACCACCGGGCGAAGAATCTGCTCAGCATCGTCCAGTCGCTCGCCACCCTCACCCGCGCGAATACGATCGAGGGCTATCGCGAGGCGCTCGGCAACCGGCTGCAGGCGCTCGCCCGCGCGCATGCGCTGCTCGCGCACGCGGGGTGGACGCGTGTCGATCTGGGCGCGATCGTCGCGCGCGAACTCGAACCCTATGCGGGCGCGACGCCCGATCGCTGCGTCGCGAGCGGGCCGCCGGTCGCGCTCGCGCCGGGGGCGGCGCAGGCATTCGCGCTGGTGCTCCACGAACTCGCGACCAACGCGACCAAATATGGCGCGCTCTCGGTCGCGGCGGGGCGCGTGCGGATCGGCTGGACCGCCGATGACGAGTGGCTGACGCTGCGCTGGCAGGAAAGCGGCGGCCCGACCGTGGTTCCACCCGCCGGGCGCGGCTTCGGCTCGCGCTTGATCGAGCAGAGCGTGCGCCGCAGCCTGCGCGGCACGGTCCATAAGGATTGGGCGCCGAGCGGGCTGGTCGCGACGCTCAGCGTGCCCACCGAGCGGCTGCTCGCCGAATAGCCGCCGGGGCGCCACGCCGCGCCCCGGCGGGATGGCTCAATAGCTGGTCGCGGCGCTCTGCCGGCCGGCGTTGTGCCCGCCATAGCTGTGCAAGATGCTGGCGGTCGTCTCCGCGTCGATCCCGGCGTCGCGCGTGTCGACCGAAACGAACACGCCGCCCTGGCCGAGCCGGCCCTCGTAATAGCGCGCGTCGTCCTCGCTCACACCATGCGCCATCAGCGCCTCGTTGAGCGAGCCCGCGACCGCGCCCGCCGCCGCGCCGATCCCGAGCGCGCTCGGCACCGCCGCCGCCGCGATCGCCCCGGCCGCCGCGA
>LWDI01000016.1:31142-31440 GCA_002083475.1 Proteobacteria bacterium SG_bin5 | reverse complement strand
GGGCCCCCGCTATGGCTGCTCGACGAGCCGGCGAGCGGGCTCGACGTGGCCTCGGTCGCGCTGCTCGGCCGGTTGATCGCCGAGCACCGCGCGGCGGGCGGCGCGGTGCTGGTCGCGACGCACCAGCCGATCGACTTGCCCGGCGCCGCCGCGCTCGAGCTGGGCGCCGCCTGATGCTGGCGCTCATCCTGCGCGATCTGCGCCGCGCTTGGGCGGGGGGCGGCGCGGGGCTGCCGATCGCCTTCTTCCTGCTGGTGACGATCCTTTTCCCCTTCGGCGTCGGCCCCGACTCGGTGCT
>LWDI01000016.1:0-31004 GCA_002083475.1 Proteobacteria bacterium SG_bin5 | reverse complement strand
GCCAAGCTCGTCGCGCATTGGCTGAGCTTCGGCCCGCCGCTGATGCTCGCCGCGCTGATCGCGAGCGGCTTGCTCGCGCTGCCGGGCGAGCGGCTGGCGGCGGTCGAGCTCGCGCTGGCGGTGGGGACGCCGGGGATGGCGGCGCTCGGCGTCGCGACCGGTGCGCTCGTCGCGGGACTGCGTGGCGCGGGGGCGGTCGCGGGGCTGGTGATGCTGCCCCTGGGGGTGCCGCTGGTGATCTTCGGCGCGGGCGCGGTGGAGAGCGGGCAGGGGCTGAAGCTGCTGGGCGCGACGAGCCTGGTGCTGCTGGTCGGCGCCCCCTTGGTGGCGGCGGGGGCGATGAAGATCGCTCGGGATTGAATTTTTGGGGTTCACGCGGAGGCGCGGAGGCGCGGAGGAAGGAAGTTTTTGGTTCGCGCGGAGACGCGGAGACGCGGAGGAAGGAAATTTTTGGTTCGCGCAGAGGCGCAGAGGACGCGGAGAGGGCGCCGAGAACGAAACGGCGCGAAGCGCCTTTCATCCGATGACTTAACGCGCCTACGGCGCAAGCTTACGAACGCGCTCGGCGCTCTTCCTCCGCGCCTCCGCGCCTCCGCGTGAAAAAATTTCTTCTGACGCCGCGTCTCCGCCCCGCCGCGCGAACCCAAAGCCTAACGCCACCACCGCGCCCAGATCGCCGTCGGCAGCAGCAGCCCGCGCGCTTCCTCGCGCACCGTGAGTTCCCCCGCCTCGATCGTCCCGCCCAGGTCGCCCAGCGTCTGGCGGAGCAATTCCTCGAGCGCGAGCGCCGACAGCCGCACCGCGTAAACGGTCAAGAACAGAAAGCGCGAGCGATCGTCGAGCAGGCGGCGGCAATCGGCGATCAGGCCGGGCAGGCCTTCCTCGAGCTTCCACACCTCGCCCTCGGGACCGCGGCCATATTTGGGCGGATCGAGCAAAATCCCGTCATAACGCCGCCCGCGCCGCCCCTCGCGCGCGACGAATTTCGCGGCGTCGTCGACCAGCCAGCGCACCGGCGCGTCGGCGAGGCCCGAAAGCGCGGCATTGCCCCGCGCGGCCTCGACCGATTTCTTCGAAGCATCGACATGCACCATCCGCACGCCCTTGGCGGCGAGCGCCAGCGTGCCGACGCCGGTATAGCCGAACAGATTGAGGCATTCGGCCGCCTCCACCCCGGCGACGCGCTCGCGCATCCAACGCCACACCGGCGCCATATCGGGGAAGAAGCCCAAATGGCGGAAGGGCGTCGTTTGGGCGGTGAAGCGCACTTCTTCCCAGCCGAGCGGCCAGCCGGCGCGCGGCACCTCGCGCGCGAATTGCCAGCGCCCGCCGCCCTCGTCGTCGGACGCGGGCAGGAATTCGCCGTCCGCCGCCCAATCGGCGCTGGCGGGCGCCCAGAGCGCCTGGGGCTCGGGGCGGATGAAGCGAAAGCGGCCATAGCGTTCGAGCTTGCGGCCGTGGCCGCTATCGACCAGCCCATAATCGCCCCAAGGCTCGCCGATCAGCGTGACGAGGCTCATCGCGCCGCGTGCTCGCGGACATAGGCGATCACCGCGTCGAGCGTCGCCGGGAGCGACGCGCAGCGTTCGGCGCGCGCGAACAAATCGCCGACCCGCGCCGGCAGCGGCGGGCGCACCCCGGTCGCGCGTTCGACCGCGTCGCGGAATTTGGCGGGATGCGCGGTGGCAAGCGTCACCACCGGCACGTCGCGCCGCAGATCGGCGGCGCGCGCGGCGGCGAGCCCGATCGCGCCATGCGGGTCGATCAATTGCCCCGCCGCGTCCTGCGCCCAGCGCATCGCGAGCGCCATGTCGTCGGCATCGATCCGCGCGCTCGCGAAGAGCGGCGGGGCCGGGGGGAGCGCGAGGCGACGAGTCGCGGCGAACTGCGCCATCTGCGCCGCCGTGCGCGCGCCGTCGCGACCGTTCATGTCGAACAACAGCCGCTCGAAATTGCTCGACACCTGAATGTCCATCGAGGGCGCGGCGGTGGGCGTGACCGTGCCGACCGAATAATCGCCCTGCGATAGCGCGCGGTGGAGAATATCGTTGACGTTGGTCGCGACGATCAGCCGCGCGACCGGCAGCCCCATGCATGCGGCGACATAGCCCGCGAACACGTCCCCGAAATTGCCCGTCGGCACCGAAAAGGCGACTGGGCGCTCGGGCGCGCCCAGGCGGACGGCGGCGTGGAAATAATAGACGATTTGCGCCGCCAGCCGCGCCCAGTTGATCGAATTCACCGCCCCCAGCCGCAGATCGGCGAGCGCGGGCGCGGCGAACATCGCCTTCACCAGAGCCTGGGCATCATCGAAACTGCCGTCGATCGCGATATTATGGACATTGGGGGCGAGCACCGTCGTCATCTGGCGGCGCTGCACGTCGCTCACCCGGCCTTGCGGGTGGAGCATGAAAATCTCGATCCCCGCGCGCCCGGCGAGCGCGTCGATCGCCGCCGATCCGGTGTCGCCGCTGGTCGCGCCGATCACGGTGAGCGGGGCTTGGTCGGCCCCCAGGAACCGCTCGAACAACAGCCCGAGCAATTGCAGCGCCACGTCCTTGAAGGCGAGCGTCGGCCCGTGGAACAATTCGAGCAGCCAGTGGCGCGCGTCGAGTTGGACGAGCGGGGTGACGGCGGCATGGGCGAAACGGGCATAGGCCGCGCGCGCGATCGGCTGGAGCGCGTCTTCGTCGAGCACGCCGCCCGAAAAGCGCGCGAGCAGCCGCGCGGCGGTGGCGGGGTAATCGAGCCCGGCGAGCGCGGCGATCTCGCCCCGGGTCAGGCGCGGCCATTCGGCGGGGACGTAGAGCCCGCCGTCGCGGGCGAGGCCGGCGAGCGTCGCCTCGCGGAAATCGAGCGCGGGCGCGTCCCCACGCGTGCTGACATAGCGCATCGCCCCCGCTTACTTCGGATCGGCCGGTTTGCGCCAGCGCTGGCGCAGCGCGAGCGCGTAGATCACCAGCGCGCTCGCGGCGAACAGGAACCATTGCACGGCATAGGCCAGGTGATTGTTGGGCAGGCTAGCGGGATCAGGGCGTTTGGGGGCGCCGAGCCCGGGGGCTGGGGTGTCGCTCACGATCATCGGCTGGCGGCGTTGCGGGGGGGCGAAAAGCGCGGCGAGCCAGGAGCGACCGTCACGTTCGGGCACGATCCAGCCGCGCACCGGCCCGCCGTTCCATTTCGGCTGGAAGCGCGGATCGGGCGCCGCGCCCATATCGATCGCGAAGCCCGGCCCCTCGGCGCCGGTCGCGCAGTCGGCGATGTGGCGATAGCCGGCGGCGCCCGCGCCCTCGGTCCGCCAGCCGGTCACGCGCAGGCAAAAGCCGCTGGTGCGGCGGAAGAGCAGGGCGTCGTCGACTGGCGGGCGGGGGAAGGTGATCACGGGCAGCGCCTGGTTGGCCCGGTAGCGCGCGATCAGCGCCTCCTTCTGCGCGCGGCGCTCGAGCTGCCAAACGCCGAGCGCGATCATCGTCGCCACGGCGGCGAGGACGATGAGGGTGGGGAGAATCGGCAGGCGCCGGGCTGTCGTCAAAGGCTCGCTCACTTCCTGTCCCTATCGCGGGCATGTCGCCCCAGCGAAAGCCGGGGCTTCGAGCCCCTGGTTCGCGCCGCCCCCACGAGGCCCCAGTTTTCGCCGGGGCGACGCGGCGCGCTCACTGCCGCGCATAAACGAACGGCCGGCCCTTTCGAGCCGGCCGATCCTTCGGTCGCGACCGCGCGCGTGTCAGCCCGCGTGTACCGGCGCGCCCCAGCCGCCCCACACATAGATGGAGACGAACAGGAACAGCCACACCACGTCGACGAAATGCCAATACCAAGCCGCCGCTTCGAAGCCGAAATGCTGGCGCGGGGTGAAATGGCCGGCGTAAACGCGCGCCAGGCACACGATCAGGAAGATCGTGCCGATGATCACGTGGAAACCGTGGAAGCCGGTCGCCATGAAGAAGCTCGCGCCATAGTTGATCCCCGCGAAGGGGAAGGGCGCCTCGGCATATTCATAGGCCTGGATGCTGCTGAACAGCAGGCCGAGCAGGATCGTCACCCACAGCCCGCGCTTGGTGCCCTCGCGGTCGCCATGGATCAGCGCGTGGTGCGCCCAGGTGACGGTGGTGCCCGAGAGCAGCAGGATCACCGTGTTGAGCAGCGGGAAGCCGAAGGCGTCGATCACCTCGAGCCCCTTGGGCGGCCAGGTGCCGGCGATGTTCTTCACCGTCTCGGGCACGCGCTGGGCGGCATCGGCCACCCATTCGACCGGCGCGGGGAAGAGCGAGAAATCGAAATAGGCCCAGAACCAGCCCAAGAAGAACATCACTTCGGAAGCGATGAACAGGATCATGCCATAGCGCAGGTGGAGCTGCACCACCGGCGTGTGATCGCCGCGATGCGCCTCGCGGATCACGTCGCCCCACCATAGGAACATGGTGGCGAGCACGCCCATCAGCCCGACGCCGAACACCGCCGGGCCGCTGGCCGCCTTGTGCATCCACATGATGCCGCCGACCGCCATCAGCCCCGCCGCCATCGATCCCATGAACGGCCAGAAGCTGGGTGGTAGAATGTGAAAATCGTGGTTCTTGGCGCCTGCCATTCGCTTGTCCCCAATTGGTCCCTGATCGCGCTTTAGCTCTTGGCCTTGGCGGAATCCACGGGATAGAAAGTATAGCTCAGTGTGATCGCGCGCACGTCGGTCGCGTCGCTGTCCTTCAGCATCGCGGGGTCGACGAAGAAGATCACCGGCATCCGCACCGTCTCATGCGGTTTCAGCGTCTGCTGGGTGAAGCAGAAACACTGGATCTTGCTGAAATAACGGCCCGATTGATCGGGGGTGACGTTATAGCTCGCCGCGCCGGTGATCTCGTGATCGCTGGTGTTGGTGGCGGTGAAAAAGGCCATGTTGCGCTCGCCGAGCCGCACCGTCATCGATCGTTGCTCGGGCGCGAATTTCCACGGGAGCTTGGGGTTGACGTTGGCGTCGAAATCGACGCGCATCGTGGCGGCGACCGCGCCCGGCGCCGCCTTCGCGCGGTTGGTGGTGCCGTTGAGCCCGGTCGCCTCGCAGAAGATGCGATAGAGCGGCACGCTCGCATAGCCGAGGCCAGTCATCCCGCAGACCCCGAGCCCGGCGAGCAGCGCGGTGCGCAGCTTGCGGTCGATCATCGGCCCATCCCCGCCTTGATCTTGGCGATCGCGATCAGGAAAATCAGGATCGCGAAGGCGCCGAGCACCAGGCCCATCACCCGTGCGCGGTCGCGCTGGCGGCGGCGGATCAGCTCTTCGGGAGTTTCGCTCATGCGCCCGCCACCAGCTTGTCGACGACGAGCGCGCCGAACAGCAGGAAGAGATAGACGATCGAAAAAGCGAACAGCCGCTTTTCGGGGCGCATCTTGTCGTCGGCCCCGGCGCGCAGGCGGGTCGCGACGCGCAAGGCCAGATAGCCGAACCAGGCGGTGCCCGCGAGCGCCACCGCGCCATAGATCGCCCCCGTCATCCCCAGCGCCCAAGGGAGCAGCGCGCTCGCCGCCATGGGGAGCGTATAGAGCCCGACCTGGCGCCGCGTTTCGCGCTCACCCGCGACGACCGGCAGCATCGGCACCCCGGCGGCGGCATAATCGGTCTCGACGAACAGCGCGAGCGCCCAGAAATGCGGCGGGGTCCACAGGAAGATCAGCGCGAACAGCAGCAGCGGCAGCGGCGCGACCGAGCCCGTCGCCGCCGCCCAGCCGATCAGCGGCGGAAAGGCGCCCGCCGCGCCGCCGATCACGATATTCTGCGGCGTGCGGCGCTTGAGCCACACCGTGTAGATCAGCACGTAGAACAGGATCGATCCCGCGAGGATCGCCGCAGCGAGCCAATTGAGCGCGACGCCCATCAGCAGCACCGAAAAGGCCGAAAGGCCGACGCCGAAGTGCAGCGCCGCCTCGCGCGTCATGCAGCCGGCGGGGAGCGGGCGCGCGCGGGTGCGCTTCATCTTGGCGTCGAGATCGGCCTCATACCATTGGTTGAGCGCGCCTGCGGCGCCCGCGCCGAGCGCGATGCACAGGATCGCGGTGAACGCCAGCACGGGATCGAGCCGCGCCGGGGCGGCGAGCATCCCGGCGAGGCCGGTGAACACCACCAAGGTCATCACCCGCGGCTTGGTGAGCGCGACGAAATCGCGCCAATCGGCGGGGACGGGGGTGGCAAGGGTTACGCTGGTCATCGGGATCGGTTTCAACTGCATCTACGCCTGGCAGCGGCGGCGGCGGGGCCATCCCGCCGCTGCCAGGCGTCCCTCCCCCGCGTTCGGGCAGGGGAGGGCGCGCATGGATCAATGGTGCTTCGCGTCTTCGATGACGGGGAGCGTTTCGAACTGGTGGAAGGGCGGCGGGCTCGAAAGCGTCCATTCGAGCGTGGTCGCGCCTTCGCCCCAGGGATTGCCCTCGGCCTTCTTCCCCGCGAACAAAGTGTAGAACAGGTTCACGAAGAACACGATCATACTCGCGGCCATGATCGCATAGCCATAGGACGCCCACAGATTATAGGTCGCGAACTGATCGCTATAATCCGGGATGCGGCGCGGCATGCCCTGCAGCCCCAGGAAGTGCATCGGGAAGAACAGCAGGTTCACGCCGACGAAGAACACCCAGAAGTGCAGCTGGCCGAGGAACTCGTTGTACATCCGGCCCGACATCTTGGGCAGCCAATAATACATCGCGGCGAACAACGCGAACACCGCCCCCAGCGACAGCACGTAGTGGAAGTGGGCGACGACGTAATAAGTGTCGTGCAGATTGTCGTCGACGCCGCCGTTGGCGAGCACCACGCCGGTCACGCCGCCGACCGTGAACATGAAGATGAAGCCGATCGCCCAGAGCATCGGCGTCTTGAAGCTGATCGAGCCGCCCCACATCGTCGCGATCCACGAGAAGATCTTGATGCCGGTCGGCACCGCGATCACCATCGTGGCGGCGGTGAAATAGAGCTTCACGTTCACCGACATGCCGGTGGTGAACATATGGTGCGCCCACACGATGAAGCCCACCACGCCGATCGCGACCATGGCATAGGCCATGCCGAGATAGCCGAACACGGGCTTTTTCGAGAAAGTGCTGACGATCTGGCTGACGATGCCGAAGCCCGGCAGGATCATGATGTACACTTCGGGGTGGCCGAAGAACCAGAACAGGTGCTGATAGAGCACCGGATCGCCGCCGCCCGCCGGATCGAAGAAGGTCGTGCCGAAATTACGGTCGGTCAGCAACATGGTGATCGCGGCCGCCAGCACCGGCAGCGAGAGCAGCAGCAGGAACGCCGTCACCAGCACCGACCAGACGAACAGCGGCATCTTGTGCAGCGTCATCCCCGGCGCGCGCATGTTGAAGATGGTGGTGATGAAGTTGATCGCCCCCAGGATCGACGAGGCGCCCGCCAAGTGCAGCGACAGGATCGCCATGTCGACCGCCGGCCCTTGCGAACCATAGGTCGACAGCGGCGCATAGACCGTCCAACCCGTGCCCGCGCCGCCGAAGAAGGGCGAGGCGAGCAGCAGCGCGAAGCTGGGGACGAGCAGCCAGAAGCTGATGTTGTTCATCCGCGGGAACGCCATGTCGGGCGCGCCGATCATGATCGGCACGAACCAATTGCCGAAGCCGCCGATGATCGCGGGCATCACCATGAAGAACACCATGATCAGCCCGTGCGCGGTGATCAGCACGTTCCACAGGTGCAGCGCCTGATCGAAGCTCGGCGTGCCGCCGAACAGATAGGCCGCCCAGGTCGGCAGATATTGGATGCCCGGATGCGCGAGTTCGGCGCGCATCAGCCCCGAGATCGCGCCGCCGATCACGCCGGCGAAGATCGCGAAGATCAAATAGAGCGTGCCGATGTCCTTATGGTTGGTCGACATGAACCAACGCTGGAAAAAGGCCGGCTTGTGATCCGCGTCATGGTGATGCGCGTGATCGTCGCCATGCGCCTGGAAGGCGAGCGGGTTGAGAGCGGTATCGGTCATGGGCTTATTTTTCCGCAGCGGGCGCGGTGGTGTTCACCGGCGCGGTTTCGTTCGAAGTCGTGGCGGGCATCGGCGCCGGGGTCGGCGCGGTGCCGGCGGCGGGCTGCGGCGCGGCGGCGGCGGCGTTCGAGGCCGCGGCGGGCTGAGTGCCCGGCAGCGTGCCGCCCTTGGCGACGACCCAGCGATCGAAGGTCGCGCGGTCGACCGCGACGACGGTGATCGGCATATAGCCGTGGCGCGCGCCGCACAGTTCCGAGCATTGGCCGAAATAGACGCCCGGGCGCTCGATCGTGAAGCTCGTCTCGTTGAGCTTGCCCGGCACCGCGTCGAGCTTCACCCAGAAGGCGGGCATCGCCCAGCTGTGGATCACGTCATTGGCGGTGGTGATCAGCCGGATCGGCGTGTTGGTGGGCAGCACGACGCGATTGTCGGTCGCGAGCAGGCGGGGGCCGTCGGCATCGGTGCGCGCGCGCTCGCCGGCGGCGGTTTCACCCTTTTCCTTGAGCATGTTCGAGGTGATCTCGAACCCGCCGTGATCGGGATATTGATAGCTCCAATACCATTGGTTGCCGATCGCCTTCAGCGTGACGGCATTGGCGGGCGCGGGCTTGAACTGCGCCTGGAGCAGCCCGATCGAGGGCACCGCGATCACCACGAGGATGAGGATCGGCACCACCGTCCACACCACTTCGATCATGGTGTTGTGCGAGGTCTTCGAGGCGACCGGGTTCGCCGCGCGGCGATAGCGCACCATCGTGTAGAGCAAGAGGCCCAACACGAAGAGCGAGATCAGCGTGATGATCGGCACCAGCAGATCATTGTGCATCCAGGCGGCGAATTCGCCGTTCGGCGTCACCTGCGGCTGGGTGCCGATACGCCCGTCGATCGGCTGGCCGATCTTGGGATCGATCGGCACCGCCGGCCCGCCGTCGACCGCGAGCAGCGGGTCGGTCGGCTGCGCGGCGGCGGGCGCCGGCGCGGGTTGCGCGGTCTGCGCCGACGGTTGCGCGTCGGGCGCGGGCGCGGCGCTCGTCACCGTGGGTTGCACGCGCGTGGGCGCGTTCGCCTGGCCCACGCCGCCGAACATCAGCCCGGCGGCGAGCAGGGTTACTCCAATCACTCGCCTGGTTTTGAACATTATCGGTCGTCACCCCTAAATTCGGCGCGTTTCGCCGAATCAGGCGATGCTACGCGCCAGGGGCGGCACCCGCCCCTGTAAACGCGTGGCCTATACGCAGCAGGGCCGCCTGCCTCAAGCACAAGCGCGCCGTTTTTTACGGGGGGTTCGGGGGGTGACGAACCGCTTTGTCAAATTGCTTCGCCCCAAGGCGCGCGAAGGTTACGCGGCGCGCGCCATTTGCCTCGCCATGCTTTGGCCCCTATCGCGCGGCAGAATTTGACGCATGGAGACGCCGTTGCTCAGCCAAGACGAAGTGCTCGACGAATTCCGCCAGGCGGGCGCCTTGATGGAGGGGCATTTCATCCTCTCCTCGGGGCTGCGCTCGCCGGTGTTCCTGCAGAAGATGCTCGTTTTCCAATATCCCGAGCGCACCGCGCGGCTCGCGGGGGCGCTCGCGGCGTTGATCCGCGACCGTTTCGGCGCGGTCGACGTGATCGTCTCGCCGGCGGTGGGCGGCATCATCCCCGGCTATGAGACCGCGCGCGCGCTCGGCTGCCGCGCGATCTTCGTCGAGCGCGAGGACGGCGAATTCCAGCTGCGCCGCAATTTCGAGCTGCGCGCGGGCGAGCGGGTGGTGATGGTCGAGGATATGGTGACGACCGGGCTGTCGTCGCGCGAATGCATCGCCGCGATCCGGGCTTATCCGGCGACCTTGCTGGGCGCGGCCTGCCTGATCGATCGATCGGGGGGCAAGGCCGATGTCGGCGTGCCGCTCGTCAGCCTGTGCCAGCTCGACATCCCGACTTACCCCGCCGACGCTTTGCCCCCCGAACTCGCCGCGATCCCGCCAGTCAAGCCCGGGAGCCGGGGGCTGGCATGAGCAAGCTGCGCCTGGGCGTGAACATCGATCATGTCGCGACCGTGCGCAACGCGCGCGGCGCGCCCTATCCCGATCCGGTGCGCGCGGCGCTGATCGCGGCCGAGGCGGGGGCGGACGGCATCACCGCGCATCTGCGCGAGGATCGCCGCCACATCACCGATGGCGACATCGCCCGGCTCGCCGCAGGGCTCGCCATCCCGCTCAACCTGGAAATGGCGGCGACCGACGAGATGCTGGCGATCGCGCTCGCCCACCGTCCGCACGCCGCCTGCATCGTCCCCGAAAAGCGCGAGGAGCGCACCACCGAGGGCGGGCTCGACGCCGCCGGCCAATATGAACGGCTCGCGCCGATGGTGCGCGCGTTGAGCGCCGCCGGGGTGCGGGTGTCGCTGTTCATCGAGCCCGCGCCCGCCCAGATCGAGGTCGCGCTCGCGCTCGGCGCGCCCGTCGTCGAGCTGCACACCGGCCGCTATGCCGAGCTGGCGGGCGCCGCGCAGGCCGAGGAGCTGAAGCGGCTGAGCGACGCGGCGGCCTTCGGCGCGAAGAACGGGCTCGAAGTCCATGCCGGGCACGGACTGACGCTCGACAATGTCGCGCCCATCGCCGCGATCCCCCAGCTTAAGGAGCTCAACATCGGCCATTCGATCATCGCCGACGCGATTTTCGTCGGGCTCGCGGACGCGGTCCGCCGGATGCGCGCGGCGATGGATGCCGCGCGGTGAGGGGTATCGGCCAACGCCGCGCGCCGCGACCACCGCGCCCGATCCCGGCGTCGCCCCTGCGCAGGCAGGGGCCTCCAGCCACGGAGTCGCGCCGGTGGCGAAAGGCCCCTGCCTGCGCAGGGGCGACGCGCGTGGGAATGGACGGTCCCGAGCGCGCGCCCGCATGATCATCGGCATCGGCTCGGACCTCTGCTCGATCGCGCGGATCCAGGCGTCGCTCGATCGCTTCGGCGCGCGGTTCGAGCATCGCGTGTTCACCGAGGCCGAGCTCGCCAAGGCCGCGAGTCGCCCCCTCGGCCGCGCCGCCACGCTCGCCAAGCGCTTCGCCGCCAAGGAAGCTTTTTCCAAGGCAGTCGGGACCGGATTCAAGCGCGGGGTGTTCATGCGCGACATCGGTGTCGTCAACGCCCCCTCGGGCGCGCCCACGCTCGCGCTGACGGGGGGCGCCAAGGCCAGGCTTGACGCGCTGATACCGCCGGGGCACGCCCCGATCATTCACTTGACGTTGACCGACGATCATCCCTGGGCGCAGGCCTTCGTGATCATCGAGGCGATCAGAGAGGCGCAATGACCGAGGAAGTGGCGTTGGAAGGCGGAATCGAAGACGCGGCGGAAACGCCCAAGGCCAAGCGCAAGACCGATTGGGGCGCCGAACTGCGCGGGCTGTTCTGGCTGATCCTCGCGGTGCTCGGCTTCCACAGCCTGATCGCCAAGCCCTTTTATATCCCCAGCGAATCGATGCTGCCCGGGTTGCTGGTCGGCGATCGGCTGGTGGTGACCAAATATCCCTATGGCTATTCCTATATCACCCCCACCTTCCACGTGCTGCCCTTCATGCAGGGTCGGCTGTTCGGCCGCCTGCCCGAACGCGGCGACGTGGTGATCGTCACCCCGCCGGGGGCCGAGCGCAAGGGCGAGGATTGGATCAAGCGCGTGATCGGCCTGCCCGGCGACACGATCGAAGTGCGCGACGGGCAAGTGATCCTGAACGGCGCGCCGGTGAAGCGCGGCCCCCTCCATTACGGCACGATCCGCGATTATGGCGACGCCCGCCAGCCGAGCGGCGACAAAATGACCTGCGACGCGAGCGATTATGGCCTCGATCTGCGCGTCAAGCGCGCCGACGGCCGCACCGATTGCCGCCTGCCGCTGATCACCGAGACGCTGCCCAACGGCCGCACTTACGAAACGGTCGAGCTGGGGCGCAGCCAGGCCGATTTCTACCCGGCGACCAAAGTGCCTGCCGGCCATGTGTTCCTGATGGGGGACAATCGCGATCAAAGCGCCGACAGCCGCATCGGGCTGGAAGGCGGCGGGCTCGGCGGGCCGGTGCCGTGGGAAAATCTGGGCGGCCGCGCCGAATTCGTGACCTTCTCGGTCGATGGTTCGGCGACCTGGAACCCGCTCACCTGGTTCACCCAATTCCGCGGCAGCCGCACCGGCTTGTCGCTCCATGCACCCCGGGAAAAGCCATGAACGACGTGGCGGAGCGGCCCGACACGCTGGTCGAGGGGCCTGGCCCCAACGAGCTGCGCGATCCGCTCGTCCGCCGCGAGCTGAAAAAGGCGAGCGTCTGGCTGGGGCTCGCCGCGCTGATCGCCTTGGTGGTGCTGCTGATCCAGCCGCTGCTGATCATCTTCGGCGGGCTCGTCGTCGCGGCGCTGATCGATGGCGGCGTGCGGCTGATCCACCGCGTGGTGAAGCTGCCGCGCGGGCTCGCGATCGCCTTGCTGCTCGTCGCCGGCATCTCGTTCGTCGGCTTCGTCGGCTATTCGACCGGGGTCCAAGTGTCGGACCAATTCGCCCAGCTGCGCGCGACGCTCGTCGTGCAATGGGGGCAAGCCTCGGCCTGGCTCGCCGAACATGGCATGTTGCCGGGGCCGAGCAATTTCAACGACATCGCCCAGCAGGCGATGGGCTCGGTCGGGCGGGTGACGGGGTTCATCGGCAGCGCGTTCGGCGCGGTCGGCACCTTCGTGATGATCATCGTGATCGGCGTGTTCATCGCGATCGAGCCCAAGCTTTACGAGCGCGGGTTGCAATGGATGGTGCCCCAGGCGCAGCGGCGCGAATTCGCGATCACGATCGAGCGCATGGCCAAGACGATGCGCATCCTGCTCGCCGGGCGACTACTCGGCATGGTGTTCGAAGGGCTGTTCACCTGGGTCGTGCTGTTGATCGGCGGGGTGCCGATGGCGCTGCTGCTCGGCATCATCGCCGGGGTGCTCGCGTTCATCCCCAATCTCGGCGCGATCATCACCGGGTTGCTGATGGTCGCGGTCGGGTTCAGCGCGGGCATCGATACGGGGCTATGGGCGCTCGGCACCTATGTGTTCGTGCAATTGTTCGATGGTTGGGTGGTGCTGCCGCTGGTCGCGCGGCGCACGGTCGATATGCCGCCGGCGCTGACGCTCAGTTCGCAGATCCTGGCGAGCAGCTTGTTCGGCATCTTGGGGCTCGCGCTCGCCGATCCGATGACGGCGATGATCAAGGTCGCGCTCGAGCGCGGCTCCGAACCCAAGCAGGACCCGGCGTGACGCTGACGCTTTACGATTATTGGCGCTCCTCGGCGAGCTACCGCGTGCGGATCGCGCTCGCGCTGAAGGGCGTGGCCTATGAGCGGGTGGCGGTGAACCTGCTCGCCGCCGAGCAACTGGCGCCCGACAATCGCGCCCGCAACCCGCAAGGCCAGGTGCCGACGCTGATCGTCGACGGCGTGCCGCTGATCCAAAGTCTCGCGATCATCGATTGGCTCGACACGGCTTATCCCGAACCCCGGCTGATCCCCGCCGAACCGCTCGCCCGCGCGCGCGCGCTCGCCCAGGCGCTGGTGATCGCCGCCGACACCCACCCGATCGACAATATGCGCGTGCTCAAGCGGCTGGAGACGCAGTTCGGCGCCGATCAAGCCGCGAAGGACGATTGGTATCGCCATTGGATGCGGCTGGGGCTCGACGCGCTCGAGGCGATGGCGGGCGGAGACAAGTATCTCGGCGGCGCGGCGCCCAATCTCGCCGACGTCGTGCTCGTGCCCCAGCTTTACAACGCGCGCCGCTTCGCGCTCGATCTCGCGCCTTATCCGCGGCTCGTCGCGATCGACGCGGCGCTCGCCGAACTGGCGGCGTTCCAGGCGGCGCATCCCGAGCAAGTCAAGCCCGTTTAGCGTAGCGGCACGCCCCGTGCCCCTTTCCGCACCAACCGCGTGCTTTTCCGGAACCGCCTTGGTTTCAAGCGGTTGGCGCCTTCGGGCGTGATCCGGCGCGCCTCGTGCCAACGCGTGGCGCGGGGTTGACAGTGCAGGCGGCGCCCACTCCGCAGGAAGGGCGCGACCATGGCCTTGATCTCCGATCTGCTCGACCCCCAAGCTCCGCGCGAGCCGCTTCGCGCGGCGCGACGCGATTTTTTCCGCGCGATCGCCGGCGCGGCGGTGATGGGCAGCGCGCTCTCGCTCGCCACCCGCGCCAGCGCGCAAACCGGCCCGAGCGATGCCGATGTGCTGAACTTCGCGCTCAACCTCGAATATATCGAGGCGAGCTTCTATGCCTTCGCGGTGTCCGGCACCGGGTTGCCGGCGAACCAGCAGACCGGCACCGGCACCCAAGGCGCGGCGACGGGCGGCCGGCAGGTGAATTTCACCGATCCCGCCGTGCGCCAGATCGCGCGCGAAATCGCCGCCGACGAAATCGCCCATGTCGCCTTCCTGCGCCAGGCGCTCGGCAGCGCCGCCGTCGCGCAGCCGGCGATCGACATCGGCGTCTCGCCGACCAGCGCCTTTTCGCGCGCCGCGCAAGCCGCCGGGTTGGTGCCGGCGGGCGGGGTGTTCGATCCTTATGCGAGCGACGAGAATTTCCTGCTCGCGGGCTATTTGTTCGAGGACGTGGGCGTCACCGCTTACAAGGGCGCGGCGCCGCTCATCACTAACAAGACCTTCCTCGAAGCCTCGGCGGGCATTCTCGCGGTCGAAGCTTACCACGCCTCGATCCTGCGGACGACCTTGTTCGCCAAGGGGCTTGCCACCCCCAGCCTGATCGACGCGACCGAGGCGATTTCGAACGCGCGCGACAGTTTGGACGGCATTTCGGACCTCGACCAAGGTGTCCGGCCGACCGTTGATTCGGGCAACAACCAAGTCTCGAACATCGCCCCGCTCGATCCGAACGGCATCGCCTTCAGCCGCTCGACCGGCCAGGTGCTCAACATCGTTTACCTCAATCGCGCGCAGACCAATCGCGGCGGCTTCCTGCCCGCCGGCGCGAACGGCCCCCTCAACACCAGCGCCGCCAACGGCTGATCGGGAGAAATAGGATGACCAAGGATCTGCTCCTGGCGGCACTGCCCAAGATCGAGAGCCGCCGCGCCGACCGTCGAGCCTTTCTGCGCGGCGCGGGCGTCGCCGCGATCGGCGGCGGGCTCGTGCTCAGCGGCTGCGGCGACGATCGCCGCGATGATTTGAGCGTGACGCCCACCCCCACGCCGCCGCCCGGCACCGGCACCGCGCCTCCTGGCAACCCCGGGCCCGCGCTCAGCGACCCCGATGTGCTCAACTTCGCGCTCAACCTCGAATATCTCGAAGCGCAATTCTACATCTTCGCCGCGACCGGCGCGGGGCTCGCCGCATCGGCGGTGACCGGCACCGGCACCCAGGGCGCGGTGACCGGGGGGCGGCGGGTGAATTTCACCGATCCGCTCGTCGCGGCTTACGCGCGCGAGATCGCCGCCGACGAAGTGGCGCACGTGCTGTTCCTGCGCCAGGCGCTGGGGAGCGCGGCGGTCGCGCAGCCGGCGATCGACATCGGCTCGACGCCCACCAGCGCTTTCTCGCTCGCCGCGCAAGCCGCCGGGCTGGTGAGCGCGGGGCAAGCCTTCGATCCTTATGCGAGCGACAATAATTTCCTGCTCGCGGCCTATCTGTTCGAGGATGTGGGCGTCACCGCGTACAAGGGCGCGGCGCCGCTCATCACCAACAAGACCTTCCTCGAAGCCTCGGCCGGCATTCTGGCGGCGGAGGCCTATCATGCCGGGCTGGTACGCACCGCGCTGTTCCGCCGCAGCGTCGCGACGCCGAGCCTGATCGCCGCGACCGAGTCGATCTCGAACGCGCGCGATTCGCTCGACGGGACGGCCGATCTCGACCAGGGCATTGCGGTGTCGAACGACACGGCCAATCTGGTGCCGACCGATGCCAATGGCGTAGCCTATAGCCGCTCGGCGGCGCAGGTGCTCAACGTGGTGTATTTGAACCGCGCGAGCGTGGCGCGCGGCGGTTTCTTCCCCAATGGGGTGAACGGCCCGGTGAACACGAGCGCGAACAACGCGTGATGGGAAAAACGTCGCCCCGGCGAAAGCCGGGGCCTCGGGCAAACGGCGCGCCCGCCGGCTCGAGGCCCCGGCCTGCGCCGGGGCGACGCGCTGGTTGATGAACCGTCACCCTGGACTTGGTCCGGGGTCCACCGTGGCGCCGGGAATGGCCTTGGTAGCGCCAGGACTGCGGTGAATGCCGGACCAAGTCCGGCATGACGGGGAGGGGGCTTAGCGACCGATCACGCCGTCCGTTCGGGCACGGCGGCGGCGTCCTCGATCAGTGTCGTGGTCGGTGCGAGCGCTTCCCAGGGGAAGACGAACCAGTCCTTCACCACCGCCCGGTCGATCGACCGGGCGGCATATTCGACCCGCGCCGCCGAGCGAACATTGTCGAGCAACGTCGCGAAACGGATCGCGCCCTCGGGCGCGCCGGCGGCGGCGAGTTCGCCGCGCAGCCGGGTGATCGTCGCGCCGCTATCGTTTATATCGTCGACGAACAGCAATTTCTCCCCCGCCGCCGCGCGCCGCGCGAGCCGAACCAGCGGCTCGCCCGAGAAATCGGGCACGTGCGACGAATAATCGACCGAGAGCATCGGCCAGCCGGTCGCGTGGCTCAAATAGACCGCCGGCGCCAACCCGCCGCGCCCGATGCCGATCAGGAAATCGGGGGTCCAATCGCTCGCGGGGATCGCGCGCGCGAGCTCGAGCACGTCGGCGACGAATTGTTCGTAAGCGATCGGCGTGAGCTTAGGCATGAGCGGCGACATAGGCATCGAGCTTCGCCAGCAGCGGCGCCTGTTCCTCGGCGCTCAGGAACGCGCCGGTGATGCTGTTGTGCGCGAGGGTGCCGAGCGCCGCGCGGTCGAGCCCGCGCCCCGCCGCCACCGCGCGGTAATTGTCCGCGACATAGCCGCCGAAATAAGCCGGATCGTCCGAATTGATCGTCGCTTTCAGCCCCGCCGCGAGCATCGCGTCGATCGGGTGCTGGGCGATGTCGCCGACCACGCAGAGCTTGACGTTGGAGAGCGGGCACACCGTCAGCACCATCTGCTCGGCGGCGAGCCGGGCGACGAGCGCGGGATCGTCGAGGCTGCGATTGCCATGATCGAGCCGATCGATGTGGAGCAGATCGAGCGCCTCGCGCACATAATCCGCCGGACCCTCTTCGCCCGCATGGGCGACGCGCTTCAGCCCCATCGCACCCGCGCGCGCGAAGACGCGGGCGAATTTCGACGGCGGATGGCCGAGTTCGGACGAATCGAGCCCGACCCCCGCGATCCGATCGAGCCAGGGCTCGGCGGCTTCGAGCGTCGCGAAAGCGGCCTCTTCGTCCAGGTGGCGCAGGAAGCAGAGGATGAGCTTGCTGGTGAGCCCGTGCTTAGCCTCGGCCTCGGCCATGCCCGCGAACAGCCCCTCGACCACCTCGCGCATCGGGATGCCGCGATCGGTGTGCGTCTGCGGATCGAAGAAAATCTCGGCATGGACCACGCCGTCCGCCGCCGCGCGATCGAAATAGGCGGTGGCGAGATCGCGGAAATCCTCGGCGGTGCGCAGCACCTCGGCGCCGGCATAATAAATGTCGAGGAAATCCTGCAGCTTGGTGAAGTTGTACGCGGCGCGCACTTCCTCCACCGTCGCGAAGGGCAGGCTGAGCTTGTTGCGCCGGGCGAGCGCGACCATCAGCTCGGGTTCGAGGCTGCCTTCGATATGGAGGTGGAGTTCGGCCTTGGGCAGGCCGGCGATGAAGGCGTCGAGCTCGGTCATGGCCGGGGCTTTTAGGGGCGCCGGGGGCAAAACGGAAGCAGCTCTCCGTTAATCCTCCCCATTCATGGGGAGGTGGCGCGCCGAAGGCGCGACGGAGGGGGCGGGCCGCTTGGCGCGCCGCGCGCTCGTGGCGGCGCCCCCTCCACCATTTGCTCCGCAAATGGTCCCCCTCCCCGTGAACGGGGAGGTTTGGGGTTACGCCCCGGCGACTTCGGCCGTGTCGATCTCGATCCCCGCGCCCATCGTCGGACTGACCGCGATCTTCTTCGCGCACTCGTTCTTTGATCCTCCCCATTCATGGGGAGGTGGCGCGCCGAAGGCGCGACGGAGGGGGCGGGCCGCTTGGCACGGCGCGCTCGTGGCGGCGCCCCCTCCATCATTTGCTTCGCAAATGGTCCCCCTCCCCGTGAACGGGGAGGATCGGGTTACGCGCCCGCGACTTCCGCGGTGTCGATCTTGATGCCCGCGCCCATGGTCGAGCTGATCGCGATCTTCTTGACGTATTTGCCCTTCGCGCCCGAGGGCTTGGCCTTGACGATCGCGTCGACCAGCGCGTCGAAATTGGCGCGCAGGTCTTCGGCGGCGAAGCTCGCCTTGCCGATGCCCGAGTGGATGATCCCCGCCTTTTCGACGCGATATTCCACCTGGCCGCCCTTGGCCGCCTTCACCGCCTCGGTCACGTTCATCGTCACGGTGCCGAGCTTGGGGTTGGGCATCAGCCCCTTGGGGCCGAGGATTTTGCCGAGCCGGCCGACCACGCCCATCATGTCGGGGGTCGCGATGCAGCGGTCGAATTCGATCGTGCCGCCTTGCACCAGCTCCATCAGATCCTCGGCGCCGACGACATCGGCGCCGGCGGCCTTGGCTTCCTCGGCCTTGGCGCCGCGCGCGAAGACGCCGACGCGCACCGTCTTGCCGGTACCCTTGGGCAGCGTCACGACGCCGCGCACCATCTGGTCCGCATGGCGCGGATCGACGCCCAGGTTCATCGCGACTTCGATCGTCTCGTCGAACTTGGCGGTCGCATTCGCCTTGGCGAGCGCGATCGCTTCGTCCACGCCGTAGAGCTTTTCACGGTTGACGGCGGTGGCGAGGGTCTTCGCCTTCTTGGTCAGCTTGGTCATCTTATCAGCCCTCCACCACTTCGAGGCCCATCGCGCGGGCGGAGCCTTCGATGATGCGGGTCGCCGCTTCGATGTCGTTGGCGTTCAGGTCCTTCATCTTGACCTGGGCGATCTCGCTCAGCTGCGAGCGCTTGATCGTGCCCGCCTTCACCTTGCCCGGCTCCTTCGAGCCCGACTTCAGCCCGACCGCCTTTTTGATGAGGAAGGTCGCCGGCGGCGTCTTGGTGACGAAGGAAAAGCTGCGGTCGGCATAGACGGTGATCACCGTCGGGATCGGCGCGCCGACCTCGAGCTCGGTGGTCGCGGCGTTGAACTGCTTGCAGAATTCCATGATGTTCACGCCGCGCTGACCGAGCGCGGGGCCGATCGGCGGCGAGGGGTTGGCTTTGCCCGCGGGCACCTGCAGCTTGATATAGCCGGTAATCTTCTTTGCCATTCAACTCACTCTATAGGGGGAGGCGCTGGGCGCCGCCCGGTTCAAGTTTAGCGGTCCATGCGGCCTGGCGGCCTCCCGCGACGACTCACACGGCGCCGAATCGCGAGGACGGCGCCGGGAGAGCGGGGCGCATAGCCGCGCGCGCGCCGCGACGCAACTTATTCGGGCGGCGCCCGGCGCGCTTATTTGACGCGTTCGACCTGTTCGAAATCGAGCTCGACCGGGGTCGCGCGGCCGAAGATCGACACCGACACCTTGACCTTCGACTTGTCGAAATCGAGGCCCTCGACCGTGCCGTTGAAGCTCGCGAACGGGCCTTCGAGCACTTTCACCGCGTCGCCGATCTCGAAATCGACCTTGATCTTGGTCTTGGCGGTGGGCGCCGCCTCGTCCTTGGTCGAGAGCATCCGCGCGGCTTCGCCCTCGCTGATCGCCTGGGGCTTGCCATTGGGGCCGAGGAAGCCCGTCACCTTCGGCGTGTTCTTCACCAGGTGATAGACGTCGTCGTTCATTTCGAGCTTGGCGAGCACATAGCCCGGCATGAACTTGCGCTCGACCTGGATCTTCTTGCCGCGCCGCGCCTCGGTCACGGTTTCGGTGGGCACTTCGATCGCCTCGACCAATTGTTCGAGCCCGAGCCGGGTCGCCTCGGCCATGATCGCGTCGCGAACCTTGCCCTCGAACCCCGAATAAGCGTGAATGATGTACCAGCGCGCCATGGTCTCTTTTGGCCCCTTCTTACTTCGCCAGGCTCAGCAGCAGATTGACGATCGCATCGAACACCGCGTCGATCGTGAAGAAAAACAGGCCGAGCAGCGTGGTCATGATCACCACCATGATCGCGGTCATCCGGGTTTCCTTCCAGCTCGGCCACACCACTTTCGCGGTTTCGGCCCGCACTTGGCGGATGAATTCCATCGGAGTCGTCTTGGCCACGCCATTTTCCTTCGCTTGATCCGAGCCGCGGAACATAGGCTTCCCGTCCGGTTCCGCCAAGCGGGCACCGACGATGATCCATTACCGATTTCGGATTGCCGCCACCGTTACGCCGCTTCGTCGCGCGACGCAAGCGGGCGCGCGCGCGGGGAGCCATAAAGTGAAACGCGTGCCCGGCACCGCGACCGCGCAGGCCCCGCGCGCGCGGGCGGCGGCGGCGAGGATCGCGTCGCCCTGGGGCTCGGCGCCGGTGAGCACCACCGCCAGGCGCGCGCCGCCGATGGTCGCGCCCGAGGCCAGCGTCAGGTGCTCTTCGGCGGTCGGCGACAGCAAGTCTCGGCTTCGGAAATAAAAGGGGCCGGCGGCGAAGCGCGGGTCGATCGCGAGCTCCGCGCCCGGCAGAAATTGCGGGCCGAGCGTCGCGACCGGGCCGCGCGCCCCGCTCGCGCGGTAGAGGGCGCCGATCGCTCGACTTTCCTCGGCGGCGCGGGCCATTGGTAAGCCGTGGCGCGCGGCGCCGATCAGCGCCTCGACCGAGAGCGACAGCCCCGCGCCCACGAACACCAGGCTCAGCACGCGCGCGGCGCGGCGCGGCGGCGCGACGCTCCAGGCGAGCGCGAGGCGCACGAACAGCGGCGGCAGCAGCGGCAGCAGATATTGGCGCCAAGTGGGGAAGGGGGCGAGACTCGCGAGCGCGCCGGCGGCGAGCAGCAGCGTGAGCCACGGTCGCGCCCCCCGCGCCCCGACCGCCAGCGCGAGCAGCGCCGGCCCGAGCGCCAGGAATTTGAGCGTGTCGAACGCCTTGGTCGCAAGGCTGAGCTTGGCGGGGTCGTGGCGGGCATACCAATCGGCGGGGCCGGCATGGGGAAAGCGCAACACCTCGAAAGCGAAAGCCTCGGGCGCGAGCAGCGCCGGCCCGGCGACGAGCGCCGCGACCGGCAGCGCTCCCAGCGCCACCCAGCCCGGCCGCCGCCGCGCGTCGGCGAGCGCAAAGGCGCCATAAGCGAGCGCCGGCGCGGCATAGGAGAGCTTGGCGGCCGTCGCGGCGGCG
The DNA here is from genome assembly GCA_002083475.1 of Proteobacteria bacterium SG_bin5. GTDB lineage: Bacteria > Pseudomonadota > Alphaproteobacteria > Sphingomonadales > Sphingomonadaceae > Sphingomonas. The sequence goes on along the minus strand of LWDI01000016.1, from coordinate 9,680 downwards.
AGGCAGAGCCCGATCAGCGCCGCGCCCCCGCGACTCGGCCGCGCCGGCATCGCCACCATCGCCCCGGCGAGCAGCGCCGCCGGCAGCATGTCGTTGCGGGCCGCCGCCGCGCTGAACAGGAAGATGTCGCACGTCGCCATCAGCAGCGCCGCCACCAACGCCGCCTCGCGCGTCGCGCCCGCGCCCCGCGCCGCGCGTTCCACGAGGAGCAAGGTCACCAGCGCGAGCGCGGCATTGGCGAGCCGCAGCGCGATCCATGCCTGGGCTCCAGCGAGCGCGGCCAAGGGCGCGAACAGCAGCGGCTGGAGCGGCGTCTGCAAATAAGCGAAGTCACGATAGGGCAGGCCGCGCGCCGCGAGCACCGTCGCGGCGACATATTGGCTCTCGTCATGGTCGATCGGCCGCGCCAAGGCGAACAGCGCCAACAGCGCCGCGACGAGCACCCAGAACGGCAGGCGATACGCTGTCACGAAGCGGCCATATAGCGGGGGCAGGGTCCGCGCCACGCCGTTCTATTCGGGGGAATAATCATGCGCGTCGATCGTCGCTCCTTCCTGCTCACCGGCAGCCTCGGCCTCGGCGCCTTCGCGCTCCCCGGCTTCGCGCAAACGCCGAGCGTCGCCGATGCGCGCGGCTTCACCCATTCGGTCGCGAGCGGCGAGCCGGCGGCCGACTCGGTGCTGCTGTGGACGCGCTACGTGCCCGCGGGCGGCGACAGCGCCGAATTGAAAGTCGAACTGTCGGAAAGCGCCGATTTCGCGCGGCCGATCGATGGCGGACGGATGATCACCGGCCCCTGGCGCGATTGGACCGCGAAGATCACCGCGACCGGGCTGAAGCCCGGCACGCGCTATCATTATCGCTTCATCGCCCCCGATGGCGGCCGCTCGCCGGTGGGGCGCACCAAGACGCTGCCCGATGGCGCCACGCGGCAGTTCAAGGCGGCGGTGTTCAGCTGCTCGAACATGGCGTTCGGCTATTTCAACGCCTATGCCCATGCCGCCGATCAGGGCGATGTCGATCTCGCCATCCATTTGGGCGATTATTTCTATGAATATGCCCCCGGCGTCTATCCGTCGCTCGAGCAAAGCGTCGGCGGGCGGGTGCCGGCGCCCGCGAACGAGTTGCTCGCGCTCGCCGATTACCGACTGCGCTATGCGAGCTACCGCGCCGATCCCGATTTGCAGCGGCTCCACGCCGCGCTCCCCTGGCTCGTCCAGTGGGACGATCATGAATCGGCCAATGACAGTTGGGAAGGCGGCGCCGAGAACCACACGCCCAACGAAGGCGATTGGAACGCGCGCCGGGCGGCGGCGATCCAGGCCTATCGCGAATGGATGCCGGTGTCGGACGCGCCCTGGGCGCGCTATCAAATCGGCGCGCTCGCGACCTTGTTCCGCACCGAAACCCGGCTGTTGGGCCGCACCCGGCCGCCGGAACTGCGCAGCCTGCTCGGCGGGCTCGATCCGCGCGCGACGCTCGTCAAATTCCGCGACACCGCCTGGCAGGATCCGGCGGCGACGATGATGGGCACGACGCAAGAAGCGTGGCTCGCGCATGAATTGCGCCGCTCGGTCGCGGCGGGAACGCCTTGGCAAGTGGTCAATTTCGGCACGATCATGGGCGAAACGCGGCTGCCCCCCGAAGCCAAGGACTGGATCGCCGCCGACGCCCCGGCGCGGGCGAAGGCCTATGTGACGGCGGGGTTGCTCGCCTCGTCGGTCGGCTTGCCGTTCAATTTCGACAATTGGGGCGGCTACCCCGCCGCGCGCCGCCGCTTCTTGCGCGATGCCCAGGCGGCGGGGGCGAATCTCGTGCTGCTGTCGGGCGACAGCCATAATGGCTGGGCCTATGATCTGGCGCAGGAGGGCAAGCCGGCGGGCGTCGAATTCGCGGGGCAGGGGGTGACCTCGCCCGGGATCGAAAGCGGCGTCAACGCCGATCCGGCGATGGTCGCCGCCGCGCTGGTGCGCGCCAATCCCGAGCTCAAATGGTGCGACACCAGCCGGCGCGGCTATATGCTGCTCACGCTGACGCCCGATCAGTCGCGCAACGATTGGGTCTTCGTCGACAGCGTGCGCGAGCGCCGGGCAACCGCGCGCGTGGGCCATAGCGCGACGGTGATGCGCGGGCGCAACAAGATGGCGTGACGGGGCGCCGGCCCTGCGTAGCTCCTCCCCCATAGGGGGAGGGGGACCATTCGCGTAGCGAATGGTGGAGGGGTATCCCCCTCAAACTGCCGGGGACACCCCTCCGTCACCCGCTTCGCGGGTGCCACCTCCCCTTGCAGGGGAGGAACTCGATCGAGGCGACCGCCTTACAAACACGCCTCCAAATACGCCTGATCGAAGCCGAACTGCCGCGCCTTGTCGAGCGTATAGGGGCGCAAGCCCATCGAGCGATATTCGCCGACGATCTTGCCGTCGGCGGTTTCGTCCAGATATTCGAACTTGAAGAGTTCCTGCGTCACGATCACCGGGCCTTCCATCCCGATCACCTCGGTGATGTTGGTCACCCGGCGGCTGCCGTCGCGCAGGCGCTTCACCTGCACGATCAGATCGACCGAATCGGCGATCTGGCGGCTGATCGCTTCCTTGGGCACCTTGATGTCCGACATCATCACCATGTTCTCCATACGCGCCAAGCACTCGCGCGGGGAGTTGGAGTGAAGTGTCGCCATCGATCCATCGTGACCCGTGTTCATCGCGGCGAGCAGATCGAAACACTCGGACCCACGAATTTCGCCCAAGATGATCCGGTCGGGACGCATACGCAGCGCGTTCTTCACCAGATCGCGGATGGTGATCTCGCCCTGGCCTTCCAGGTTCGGTGGGCGGGTTTCGAGCGGCAGCCAGTGCGGCTGTTGCAGCCGGAGTTCGGCCGCGTCTTCGATCGTGATCACGCGCTCGCCCGGGTCGATCATCTTCGACAGGACGTTGAGCATCGTCGTCTTACCCGAGCCGGTGCCGCCCGAGATGACGATGTTGAACCGGCACGCCCCCGCGATTTTCAGCGCGGTCGCCATCTTGGTGTTCATCGAGCCGAAGCCCGCCATCATATCGAGCGTGATCGGCTTGGCGGAAAATTTACGGATCGAGATGGCGGTGCCGCGCAAGCTCAAGGGCGGCACGATCACGTTGACGCGGCTGCCGTCCTTCAAGCGGGCATCGGCGAGCGGCGTCGTCTGGTCGACGCGGCGGCCGACCGAGTTGCAGATGCGCTGCGCGATCTGGAACAGATGTTCCTCGTCGCGAAACTGGATGTTCGCGAGTTCCAGCTTGCCCTTGCGCTCGACATAGGTCTGCTCGGGGCCGTTGACCATGATGTCCGAAATCGCCGGGTCCGACAGCAGCTCCTCGAGCGGCCCGAGGCCGAGCAATTCGTCGACCAACACCTTTTCGAGCGCGAATTGCTCGCGGCGGTTGAGGGTGAGCTTCAGCTCGGCGAGCACTTCGCCGATGATCGGGCGGAATTCCTCGGCGAGTTCGTCCTTGTCGAGCGTCGCCGCGGCCTCGGGATCGACGCGTTCGAGCAAGCGGGGGAGAACTTGCTCCTTGATCTTGTGGATCGAGGCCTCGAAGCCTTCCATCTTCGATTGGCCGGCATCGCCCGACGAGGCCTGGCGCTCGGCCAAGCGCTGCATCGCGTCCATCGTGCTGCCCGGGATGGTCGCGGCGAGCGGATCGCCTTCGGGGGGCAGCGGCGAGGCGGGGGGGAATTGCGGACTGTCGAGATCGGCGGCGCGCGCCGGCGTCCCTTGCATCGGCCTCGCCACACCAAATGCGGGGCGCGCGGGGGCGCTGCCGCCACCATTGCCACTCCGCCGACCAAAAGCGCTCATCACCGTCCCTCTTGCGTTGGGAGACAGCGCTAGCGGCCAAGCTTTGATTTTTCGCTAACCTTGCCGGGCGGCGGTGACGCGCCAGGCCTCCTGTCGCGCCCCGTCTCGAAAGCGTGCCATCGAAGCAGTGGCCGCCGAATTTAATGGACCCTTCGGAAGTGCAACGATCTAGTGTTGCTCGACCGGGGGGCGAATGGAATCGACATCGGTACTGCCAAGAACGACGGCGTCGCCGCGAGCGGCCGTGTCATCATCATCAATCGAGCGTCTGGTAATGTTCGATCATCTGCGAGCGATCGCCATCATGATGGTCATCGCAACGCATTGCCCACCGCCTACCAGCACGCTTACTGGTTTTACCTTCAACGAACATCATCCGATCATCAGTTTACTTGCCGGCGCGACGACGATTTTCGTCTTTTTGGCAGGCTTCTTCTACGAGCATATTTATCGGCGGCGTTGGACGGCGCTCGCGTTGCTGCGGCACCGCGCGACAATGCTGATCCCACCCTATTTGTTCATTTCGTTGCTGCTGATCGCGCATGGTCTCGAACCTGGGGTGCGCGGCCTCTCGCCGCAGAGCGGGTCGCCGCTCGGCGACGTCGCGCTGTGGCTGATCTTCGGAACAGCGGGGCCGGCGACTTGGTTCGTGCCGTTCATCCTCGCGCTGCTGCTCTTCACGCCAGGCTTCGCGCGCTTCGCGACGGCGCCGCCGCGCATCCAGCTCGCGATCCTCGCGGCGCTGCTAGTGCTCGGCATCGCGGCGCCGCGACATCCCTTCGCGGTGGGGGCCAATGTCGCGCATTTCGCCTTTTACTACGCGTTCGGGATCTTTTGGGCGGTGCACCGCGCGCGCCTGGAGCCGGTGGTGCGGCGCGGGCCGGTGCTCGTGCTGCTGGCGCTCGGCCTGGCGGGGGCGGCGGCGCTGCAATATGCGATCGGCGCGCCCGCGCTTTACGGCGCGCCCGAGCCGCTGCTGCACGCGCGCGACATCATGGTGGTGCGCAAGATCATCCTGATCGCGCTGCTGATCGGCGTGCTGTCGCGCTGGGTCGCGCGGCCGGTCGCGCCGCTGCGCGTGATCGCCGAGCTGAGTTTCGGCTTGTTCTTCGTCCACCAGCCGGTGCTGCTGTGGCTGGTCCGCGCGGCCAAGACATTGCCGATCGCCGGGATGTCGCCGGCGCTGCTGGCGGTGGTGCTTTGGGTCGCGACGGTCGCGCTATCGCTGCTGATTCTCGCCGCCGGCCGCGCGCTGCTCGGCCGGCACGCGAAACTGCTGCTCGGCGCCTGAGCCCGGCTCAGCCGATGCGTTCGGCGAGCACCGTCAGCCCGCGCGCGTTCACCTCGGCGAAGCCGCCGGCGATGGCGAGCATCTCGGGCTCGGCCTTGTCGCTCTTATAGATGTGCAACGCGCCGTCGCGGATCGTCGACATCAGCGGCGCATGGCCTTCGAGCACGCCGAAATCGCCCTCGCTGCCGGGGACGACGACCATATACACCTCCTCCGAGCGGACGAGCTTTTCGGGGGTGACGAGTTCGAAGTGGAGCATGATGACCCTATAATTTGACGAGCGCGATGGTGAGGCCACTAAGGGCCACTTGCGCGCCGATGATCCAGACCAGGATTTGATTGCGGCTGCGCTCGATTGCGGCGCGAAGCGTTTGCTCGAGCGCTTTCATCTCGGCGCGCAGCGTTTCCACGGCCGCCTTTAAATCGTTGCGCCCTTGTTCGCGCACCCCATCGAGCCGACGATCCAAGCCGCTGATTTGCTGCGCCAAAGAATCGAAGTCGCCCTTGAGCGCCTCGACGTCACCCTTGGTCGCGACGCCTTCGCGCAGCGCCTGGCCGATGGCGGTCGCGATCGCCTCCGCCTGGGCCGGCGGCAGATCGGCGGCTTTCAGGTCGCGCGCGATGGACAAGGTGTCGATGTGCACGCGCGCGACCTTAGCCGATCTCGGCGCCTGAGTCGATCAAGCCTCCGCCGCCAGCTTCTCTGCCTTGGCGATGGCGTCGTCGATGCCGCCGACCATGTAGAAAGCGGCCTCGGGCAGATGGTCGTACTCGCCGTTCACCACCGCCTTGAAGCTGCGGATCGTGTCTTCGAGTTGAACGAACTTGCCCGGGATGCCGGTGAAGACCTCCGCCACGTGGAACGGCTGCGACAGGAAGCGCTGGATCTTGCGCGCGCGGGCCACGGTGAGCTTATCTTCTTCCGAAAGCTCGTCCATGCCCAGGATCGCGATGATGTCTTGCAGCGACTTGTAGCGCTGGAGCGTCGACTGCACCGCGCGCGCGGTTTCATAATGTTCCTGGCCGACGACGCGCGGCTCGAGCACGCGGCTGGTCGAATCGAGCGGGTCGACCGCGGGGTAAATCCCCAGTTCCGAAATCGCGCGGTTGAGCACGGTCGTCGCGTCCAAATGCGCGAACGACGTCGCCGGCGCGGGGTCGGTCAAGTCGTCGGCGGGCACGTAAATCGCCTGCACCGAGGTGATCGAACCCTTGTTGGTCGAGGTGATGCGCTCTTGCAGTGCGCCCATGTCGGTCGAGAGCGTTGGCTGATAGCCCACGGCGCTCGGGATACGGCCGAGCAGCGCCGACACTTCCGAACCGGCTTGCGTGAAGCGGAAGATATTGTCGACGAAGAACAGCACGTCCTGGCCTTCGACGTCGCGGAAATATTCGGCGATCGTCAGCCCCGACAGCGCGACGCGCGCGCGCGCGCCCGGCGGCTCGTTCATCTGGCCATAAACGAGCGCCACCTTCGAGCCCTCGGAGATGGCGTTGCCCGCCTCGTCCTTGGCGATCACGTTCGCGTCGAGGAATTCGTGATACAGGTCATTGCCCTCGCGGGTGCGCTCGCCGACGCCGGCGAACACGCTGGTGCCGCCATGACCCTTGGCGATGTTGTTGATCAGCTCCTGGATGAGCACGGTCTTGCCGACGCCCGCGCCGCCGAACAGGCCGATCTTGCCGCCCTTGGCATAAGGCGCGAGCAAATCGATCACCTTGATGCCCGTCACCAGAATGGCGGCTTCGGTCGATTGATCGACGAAATCGGGGGCCTTGGCGTGGATCGGGCGGCGCAGATCGGTGTTGACCGGCCCGCGCTCGTCGATCGGCTCGCCGACGACGTTCAGGATGCGCCCCAGCGTCGCGGGGCCGACCGGCACCTGGATCTGGTTGCCGGTGTCGGTCACCGTCTGGCCGCGCGTCAGGCCTTCGGTCGAGTCCATCGCGATCGTGCGCACGGTGTTCTCGCCGAGATGCTGGGCGACTTCGAGCACCAGGCGGTTGCCGTTGTTATCGGTCTCGAGCGCCGAAAGGATCGCGGGGAGCTGGTTTTCGAACGTCACGTCGACGACCGCGCCGATCACCTGCGCGATGCGACCGACATTGTTGGTGCCCGGGGTCGGGCGGCCTTCGCCCAGAAGGTCTTCAGCAGCGGTTGCCATGGTCATTTCCTTGCACTTGAAGTCGAGCCTTGCGCGGCCTTTTCGCCGGGCGCGTCGGCGGAGTCGAGATCGGGGACGGGCGCGGCGGCGACCGGGGCGCCGGCGCGGGTGAACGTCACCACGATATGGTGGCTGCCCGCGCCGCTGCCACCGGGGATCGGCGCGGTGGTGACCGCGACGCGCGCGCCGTGATCCTCGAACGCGGTCGCGCGCGGCACGACGACGCCGGCGATCAGCCGATCATCGGCGCCCAGTTGAAAGCGTTGCAGAAAGCCGCGCAGGAAGCGGCGCGGGATCTTCAGCAGCTCGCGCTCGGCGCGCTCGTCGACTTTCCCCTGGCGGGTGATGTCGAAGACGAAGACGATGCTGTCGATCTGCTTGGCGTCGCGGCCGACGGCGGCGAAATCGGACACCAATGTGAACGGCGCCTTGGGGCGCGGCGCCACCTGGGCGACGCCATCGGCGCGGTAAGTCTCGCCCGCCTTCGCATAGGCATCGACCAGGAAGCCGAGATCGTTGGCGGCGGCGATCACGGCTTGCGGATTGGCGAACATCTGCCGCCAGCGATCGGTGAAGACTTTCGCGGGCACGGGCGGGCGCTGCTCGGCGGCGGCGGCCATTTCCTCGTTGAGCGCGGCCGTGTCCCCCGCCTGGCCCGAACAGCCGGCGAGCAGCAGCGTCCCGATCAGGATCGCGCCCGATCGCATCAGAGCGCCTCGGCTCCCGAGATGATCTCGACCAGCTCGGTGGTGATCGCCGCCTGGCGCGCGCGGTTATATTGGATCGACAGCCGCTTGATCATATCGCCCGCGTTGCGCGTCGCATTGTCCATCGCGGTCATCTGCGCGCCGTAGAAGCCGGCATTGTTCTCCAGCATCGCGCGGTAGAGCTGGATCGCGATGTTGCGCGGCAGCAGCTCGGCGAGGATTGCTTCTTCGTCGGGCTCATATTCGACCGCCGCGTCGCTGGCGGGAGCGTCGCTCGCGGTGAGCGGCACGGGGATGATCTGCTGGACCGATGGCTCCTGCACCAGCGCCGAGCGGAAGGTGGAGTAGAAGAGATGCGCGACGTCGAACTCGCCCGCCTCGAAGCGCGCGATCAAATCCTGGGCGAGCGCCTGCGCCTCGGCGAAAGCGGGGGCGCGCAGCCCGCTCATGTCGCGATCGACATGGATCATGTTCGGATAGAAGCGCGCGAGCACCCGCGCCTTGCGCCCGGCGAGGTAGAAGCGCACGGTCTTGCCTTGCGCGATCAGCTCGTCGGCGGTGCGGCGCGCCAGACGCACGATATTGGTGTTGAACCCGCCCGCCAAGCCACGTTCGCTGGTGGCGACGACGAGCAAATGCACTTGGTCGCGTCCGGTGCCGCTCAGCAGCTTGGGCGAGGAGGCGCTGACCGTGACTTTGCTGGCGAGGCTCGCCATCACCGCTTCGAGCCGCTGCGCATAGGGGCGCGCGGCGATCGCCGCGTCCTGCGCGCGGCGCAGCTTGGCGGCGGCGACGGTCTTCATCGCCTTGGTGATCTTCTGCGTCGACTTCACCGAGCCGATGCGGATTTTAAGGGCCTTTAGGCTCGCCATCTGTCTTTCCTTCTCCCACACCCGGCTAAGGGTGCGGGTCGGACCGTTTTTTCTTCTCCCTCTCCCGCTTGCGGGAGAGGGGCGGGGTGAGGGCCTGTTCTCGATGCCGGGGTGCCCCGCATCCTTCCCTCACCCAACCAGTTTGGGGTAAACATTACCCCGTAATGTTTAGGCCATGCCGGGGGCATGGCCGACCCCAAACTCCCGCACGCGGGAGAGGGCTAATCGTCACGCGAACGTCTTGCCGAACGCCGTCAGCGCGTCCTTGAGCGCGGCGCGGGTTTCGTCGCTCAGGTCGCGCTTGTCGCGGATCGTCGCGAGGATGTCGGCGTGCGCCGAGCGGAAATGCTGGAGCATCGCCGCTTCGTAGCGCGTCACCTGCGCGGTCGGGATCGAGTCGAGATAGCCTTGCGTGCCCGCGAAGATCGACACCACTTGCTCTTCGAAAGGCAGCGGGTTGAACTGCGGCTGCTTGAGCAGCTCGGTCAGCCGCGCGCCGCGATTGAGCAGCTTCTGGGTCGAGGCGTCGAGGTCCGAGCCGAACTGGGCGAAGGCCGCCATTTCGCGATACTGGGCGAGCTCGAGCTTGATCGAGCCGGCGACCTTCTTCATCGCCTTGGTCTGCGCGGCCGACCCCACGCGGCTCACCGAAAGGCCGACGTTGATCGCCGGGCGGATGCCCGCGAAGAACAGGTCGGTCTCCAGGAAGATCTGGCCGTCGGTGATCGAGATCACGTTGGTCGGGATGTACGCCGACACGTCGCCCGCCTGGGTTTCGATGATCGGCAGCGCGGTGAGCGAGCC